>JAITGJ010000037.1 GCA_031280705.1 Spirochaetaceae bacterium | reverse complement strand
GTGGGCGTAACGGTCAACGGCGGCACATTTACCATGAAAGGCGGCGCCATTTCGGACAACTCCGCGGGAAACGCGGGCGTGCGGGTGCACGGAAGCGGGACCTTCACCATGAAAGGCGGTGTCATTCATGGCAATGGCGCGACAGCAAAAGAGGGCGGCGGCGTGGTTGTCGTTGGAGACGGCTTGTTTGAGATGCACGGCGGCAGAATACAGGGCGGCACGGACAGCGGCGGCTTCACCGGAAACAACAACAACGAAAAAAAAGCATATTCGGCGCTGTGGAATGTCATGAGCGTGTGTAAATGGGGTACGGGCGGCGCCTATACTATAGACGGCGTTCCCCAGACGGGCGGCAGCGAAATTGCGCCGTTAGTAAGCGCAAACAACAGTCAGGGAGGCACGAGCGGCACGCTGATTGCGATACCCGCAGGGCGGCGCGTTGATAATTGAGCCGGCCGCAAAACCGGTTATTCTTGCGCCTGCGGCTCCCGCAAAAAGGCGAGCAGGGGTTCCTTCCAGTCCGCGCCGGGCCGGGCCGCGGCAAGAAACGCGCGGTAGCGGAACAGGATATAGTCCCTGATTTCCGCGCGTTCTTTGGGCGCGGCGGGACCCGTAAAGAGGCGCGCGGCAAACCGCGCCGCGTCTTCTTCGCTGAAAAGGCCGCCGGGAAAGCGCGTAATGGCGTACAGGGCCGCGGAAACGCAGTTCAGGCTGTGCTGTTTGACGTAGAGAACCGCTTCGGTAATGGCGCACGCCCGCGTGAACACTTCATCAACCGCTTCTGCCAGCCGCGCGCCGTCTCCCCGCCGGGCGGCGATGGCGCGGAACGCCGTCCAGGTGTACAGCACGATCATCACGTGGAGGGACGGGATACACATCAGGTGCGGGTCGGTAAGGTGAATGATAACAAAGCGCGTTTTTCCGTAATAGCGCGGGCGGTTTGTGGTAGAAAAATGCGCCCGGTACACTTCCGCCGCAAACCGGTAGAGCCGTGTCATGGCGGTAATAAAATGAAGCGTGTCCGGTATCGCCCCGCGCCCGTACCGTGAAAACAGAAATCCGGTCATCCGTATCCAGGAAGGGATAAAGTCAAGGTACGTGTTGACATGGCCGGGCGCGAAGGGAATATGCCGGTCGAGCCGGTGGTCCACGTCCGTTACGGGGATGCGGCCGGGGAGGAGCGCCGCGCGGTGCTGGGGAAAAAAGAAATGCCGCGCAATGACGGCCAGCAGGTTGTTTGCCGCGCGGCGGAGCTGTTTATTGCCATAGATGCGGAACACGGTTTTGACGAGGGAAATCTCGGCGACGCGGGCCATGCGTCATCGTAACCCATTTCCGCGTCAAGGGCACTGCGGGCGTTTTCCCCTTCCGGGATCCCGGAAGGGGGGCGCGGTTTCCCGTGAAGGCGCGGATGTATGTGCCGCGCGCTTTTTTCCGGCCCCGCGCCCGGGAGGGGGATTATTCGAGGTTCGGATCCCAAAAGCCCCAGTGGCTGCGTTCAAACGGTATGATCAATTCCGCGCCGGAGAACGCGGCATCGTACTTCATAAAATGAAACTGTTCCATGCCGTTATAGACACCGTTATAGTTCGCCGCAAGAATAAGAAAGCGGACGGTATACCCGTCCCCGGCTCCCGTCCAGTCTGCGCCGGAGCCGTCGGTTTTTTTCAAATTAAACGTCAGGGTATTTTGCAAAGCGTGTTGGGTGGTCTGTACCCGGGCAACGGTCTCGCCGAGGTTATTTTTGACTTCAATTTGCGCGCCCCGCTGTCCGCCGGTAAAACTGGCGGTGGGAATACCGGTAATCGTAATGCGCTTCGGAACGCCGTCATCTCCGGCCGGGGCCCGTTTGCTAAAGACAATATAGGCATCCGGATTGTCATCGCCCAGATATTCGAGAAAGGTCTGTTTGTTTGTATGCATATACAATATACGTTTGAAGCCGCCCCCGGTGGACAATATTCTATAGCCCGATGGATACGCGCCGGACATTTCGCCAAAGTAGGGGTTTCTCCGGGGGTCCCACCGGCCAATCGAAAAGGTTGCCGGTGCGACCGGTGTTCCGATAGCGGTCAGTTTAAACGTGGTTTCAGAAATATCGTAGGCATACCGGCCCCCGTCTGCATTTGCGGAAGAAATCCAGTCTCCGTAAAAGTTGGCCGGATTTATGGGGCCGGTTTCCATTTCCATGGGGCAGGAAGTGAACAGGCCGGGGAGGGCAATAAACAGGGCGCCCAGCGCGATTAAAACCGCGCGGCTCATTACGCGCGCTCTATAATGCGCGTCTGGGGGGGGGGGGGCGATCCCAGCGGTGCGTGTGTCGTGTTTCATAACGAACCTCATAAAAAACGGCTATAATTACCGGCTTTTTTCCGTAATTCAGCCGATATTTACCGGTAAACCGCTTTTTATTGGACAACAATATCATCGTATTTTCGCGCGGTCAAGTGCCCAGGCCGCTACGCGGCCTGGGCTTGGTATTTTTCGGCAGAGCCGCAAAATGCGGGGATTGTGTTAATCGCGTTCGTTAATCGCCTTGCGCAAAAAATACCCGTCATGAAGGCGGGACGCGCGTCCCGGTGCGGGCGGATTTTGGGCGGCTTGAGCAGGCGCGCGGAAGGGGAGTATCATCATCGTAATAGTAAACGGGGACGCCTGCATGAGCAGATGCCGGGCGGTTTCCCCGTTTTGGAGGTGCATCATGCGATTTTTGGTGATAAGCGGAAACCCCAAGGATGAGGGCCTCTGCCGGGCCATAACCGGCGCGGTGCTTCAGGGGGCGCGGGACGGCGGCGCGGAAGCGGAAGAACTTACCGTGGGCGGCCTTGAGCGGTGCCGGGTTTGCGGCGACGGCTGGGGCGTCTGCCGGGAGCAGCACCGCTGCGCTTTTGAAAGCGACGGCTTCGGCGCGGCGCGGGACGCGGTTGCGAACGCGGACGCCCTGTGTATTATCACGCCGGTGTACTGGGGCGAAATGGCCGAGGGCGTCAAGAGCTTTTTGGATCGCCTGCGCCGCTGTGAGGCGTCAAAACACTTTTCCGGCAATGGAGCCGGTTCCGCCCTCGCGGGGAAACAGACCCTCCTTGTCGCCTCTCCCGGCGGTTCGGGGAACGGGGCGTTAAGCTGTCTTGAACAGATGGACCGGTTTTGCCGCCACACCGGCGCGGTGATCTTTGACTATATTTCCGTGAACCGCTGGAACGGCCCGTATAAAAAAGAGGCGGCCTATGCGGCGGCCCGCGCCATCGCCGGCGGCCGCCGTAACGGAGATACGGTTCCGGCATGACCAAGGCGGCCCTTCGCCGCGTCATTAAGGAGCGCCTTGCCGCGCTCCCCGACGGGCGCTTCTCCGCCGAGGGGCGCGCGGCGGCGGAGCGCCTTGCGGCAACGGAACTCTGGCGGCGGCATACGCGCGTGCTCCTCTACCGCTCCCTGCCGGGAGAGATCGATACGTGGCCGCTTGTCGAGCGCGCCTTTGCCGCCGGAAAAGAAGTCTACTTTCCCAAAACCTATGGCAAAGGCGTTATGCGCTTCTTCCGCGTTGATTCTCCGGAGGGTCCCTGGGTTACGGGGAATTTCGGCATCGCCGAGCCGGCCGGCGGCGTTCCCTTCCGCCCGCCCGCGAACGCGGACACCGCGAGCGCGGATACCGCGAGCGCGCTGGTAATTACGCCGGGACGGGCCTTTGACCGGGAGGGAAGCCGGATGGGGTGGGGCGGCGGCTACTACGACCGGTTTTTTGCCGCGCTCGCGGATACCGCGTTCGCGGACACCGCGATTGACGCTGCGGATGCGGACGCCCGGCCGGGTTACGAGGCGGCGGGGTTTTGCCTTGACTGTCAGATCGTGGAGTATGTGCCCGCCGAATCTTTTGACCGGCGCATGGACGCCCTGTGCGCCGCGTCTGAATTTTTGAACTTCGCGCCCGGGGGCGGCCTTACGGCACGCTCACGGTAGCGGCGCGGTGTCCGCGAGCGCGGTGTCCGCGAGCGCGGTCCGGTGGCTTACATCCCTCTAGACAAACCTAAGCGGCTTAGGATATAGTGAAACCGCCGTAAAACGTGAGCGGCCCGTTACCGGTAAACCACCGGGCGGGTGTTTTGCGCGGGGCGCGGCGTATGTTTGAGGAGGGCAGTTGGCGGACAGGGATTTACGGATTAACGAACAAATTCGGGTGCGGGAGGTCCGTCTTATCCAGGACGATGGGGACCAGCGGGTACTCTCCACGGCGGAAGCGTTGACGCTGGCGCGGGACACGGGCCTTGATCTGGTAGAGGTCGCGCCCCAGGCGAACCCGCCGGTGGTCAAGATTCTGGATTACGGCAAGTTTAAGTTCGAGAACGAGAAAAAAGTCCGGGATTCCCGGAAAAAGCAGAAGCAGCTCAAGCTGAAGGAAATCCGGATGCAGCCGAAGATCGACGATCACGATCTGGATTTCAAGTCGAAGCATGTGCGGGAGTTTCTTGCCGAGGGCAACAAGGTCAAGGTTACGATACGGTTCCGGGGCCGGGAGCTTGCCCATACGGAACTGGGACTGGATGTATTGAACGATGTTTTGAAGCGGATTGAAGGGGAGTACGTGATGGACAAATCCCCGGCGATGGAAGGCCGGTTCATGTCCATGGTGCTGAGCCCGAAGCCCTCCCGGTCCGGCGCGCAGTCCGCCGGAAAAACCGGCGGGCAGTCCGGCGGGCAGCCGAAAGCGGCGTCCGTGGAAAATACGGTTACACAGGGGTAAGGCGATGCCAAAAATGAAAACAAAAAAGAGCGCGGCCAAGCGTTATTCTTTTACCGGGAGCGGAAAGGTCAAGTACAAAAAACAGAACCTCCGCCACATTCTGACCAAAAAGTCCGCCAAGCGGAAACGGAATCTGCGCCACGCCGGGATTCTTTCCGGCGATAACGTGGCGGTTATCCGGAAGCATCTTCTGCCGTATGGCTGACGGCAATCAATCTACAGGAGTTATTATATGTCAAGAGCGGTAGACGGGTCCAAACGGAAGAATCATCGTAAAAAAATACTCAAGCTGGCGCGGGGCTATTGGGGCAGGCGGCACTCAAACTACAAGACCGCCAAAGACGCCGTTACCAAGGCCCTGTTTTACGCCTACCGGGACCGGAAGGACCGGAAGGGCGATTTCAGGCAGTTGTGGATCACGCGGCTCAACGCGGCGTGCCGGGCCGAGGGACTGAGTTATTCCCGGTTCATCGCGGGCTTGGTAAAAGCGGGCGTTACGCTTAACCGGAAGGCCCTTGCCAATATGGCTGTCGAGGATCAGGCGGCTTTCCGGGCGGTTGTTGCCCAGGCCAAAACGGCGTTGGGGGCGTAATATGGTCAGCCTTGAGCAAATCAAACTGCTGGAATCCCGGGTTTCCCGGGCGCTGGATATTGTTACCCGGGTAACAGAGGAAAATTCGTTTCTTAAAGGAAAACTGGAGACGTACCAAAAGCGGATTGATGAGCTTGAAGTGTTGATCGCCCGCTTCCGGGAAGATCAGAGCCGTATTGAAGAAGGAATTATTTCCGCGCTGGAAAATCTAAGCCGGTTTGAAGACGCGGTGGAAGGTGGCGCGCGGCGTGAGGCCGCCCCGTCCGCCGCCGCGCCTCCCGCGCCCGCCAAATCCGGTGAAGCCGCCAAATCCGGCGATCCCGCGCGGACTGAGGGGACAGCCGCCGCTTCCGTGGTGAACATCCCGGCGGAAGAAGAGTCCGATGAGCCGTTGATCTTTGACGAGGCGGAGGAAACGGAAGCTTCCGGCGGCGGGACGGAACTGGATATTTTTTAAGGAAGACCCGTGGCGAAAAGCGACCTCCGTATTGATGTATTGGGGACCTCCTTTTCGATCTCCGCGGATGAAGATCAGACGTATCTTGAAAGTCTCCTCAGTTATTACCGTATCAAAATAGAAAATACCCGCAAAAAAACCGGCCTCCAGGATCCGCTGAAACTCGCCCTGGTAACGGGTTTTTTGCTCTGCGACGAAGTGCAGAAGGGGAAGAGCGCCGAGGACGATGAAGCCGAGCGCCTTGCGCTGGACCTTATCTCCCGGATAGACGCGGCGCTTCCCGCGGAAGAAGCCGATACCGCTTTTTCCCGCGCGGCCGGTCCGTTTGACGCCGCTCCAGGAGGCGCGTTTCCCGGTGCGGAAAACGCATCGCCGGGCGGCTCCACGGGCGGAACGGGTCCCTCTCTGCCGCCTGTGCCCTGCGGGCCGGCCCCGGCAGACAGACGGAGATACCGGCCCTTTTTCAAACTGGAAAACACGATAAAGCACTACGCCTGGGGATCGGTCCAGCGGATTCCGCGGCTCCTTAACCGCGCAAACGCGGCGGCGGAGCCCTGGGCGGAACTCTGGATGGGGGTTCATCCGGCGGGGCCTTCGCGGGTGGTTGACGGAGCACAGACGCGGCCCCTTGACGCGGTTATCGCCGAAGCGCCCGGTTTTTACCTTGGCGAACGTGTTGAGCGGACGTTTGGCGGCCTTCCCTTCCTTTTTAAGCTTCTTGCCGCGGAACGGCCCCTCTCCATTCAGGCTCACCCTGATTTGGCGGCGGCCCGCGCGGGCTTTGAGCGCGAAAGCCGGGCCGGAATTCCTCTGGAAAACGCCGCGCGGAATTACCGCGACCGGAACCACAAGCCGGAACTGCTCTGCGCCATGGGGGATTTCCGGGCCCTTGCCGGATTCAGGGAGCGGAACGATATCATCCATCTCCTTGGTCTGTTTGGCGGTGAAGAATTTACCTCTGATGAACGCGGGGTCAAGCCTTCCCCGCTCCTCAAGGCCGCTTTCGAAAATATTAAAACCGCCCTTTTGGGAGATGATGGCCTTAAAGATATGCTTGCCCTGCTTTTGGGCATGGAAAAGGAAACCCGCCGCGATCTGGGGGTTTATACCCTGGCCCAGGCGCCCCAGCTTGAGGAAGCCTGGAGTGAATACCGGGAAGAATGGCGGGCCGCCGCGCGCATCGCGGAACTGTACCCCGAAGACGCGGGGATTCTCGCGCCGCTTTACCTCAACCTTATCCGCCTTAAAAGCGGGGAGGCAATTTTTTTGCCGCCGGGGATGCTTCACGCCTATCTTGAAGGGTTCGGCGTTGAACTTCAGGCCAATTCGGACAACGTACTCCGGGGCGGCCTTACCTCAAAACATGTCGATACGGAAGAACTTCTTTCGATATTGCGCTTTGCCCCGTACCGGCCCGCGGCGCTTCAGGCGGCCGCCCGTTCCGGCGCGGACAACTGGTATTTTTATCCCCTTTCCTGCCGGGAATTTTCCCTTTCCATTACGCAGTGCCGCAACGCATCCGTCCGCGTCCCCGTGTATCCGGCCATCGTGCTGGTAACCCAGGGAGAGGCCCGCCTTTCCGTTTCCGGCAGCACGGATGATGTTGTGCTCAGCCCCGGGGAGAGCGCCTTTGTCGCGCCGGGGGAGGCGTACCTTTCGGGGGCCTTTACCGCCTTTGCCGCCGGTCCCGGCGAAGTGCTTCCGTTCCCGGCGCTCCCGTGAAAATACTGGTAGACGCCGATTCCTGCCCCCGTCCCGCCCGGGAACTTGTACTGCGTACCGCGGCGCGGCGTGATATTCCCGCTGTTTTCGCGGCGAACCGGACCATTCCCGGCATCGCCGTTTTCGGCGCCGCCGTTTCCGGCGCCGCCGCTGGAGACGCCGCCAAAAATGCCGCCGCCGGTAACGGCGCGGTCATGGAACTCTGTCCGCCGGGAGAAGGGGAGGCGGATAACCGGATCGTCGCGCTTGCCGCGCCGGGGGACCTTGTGATCACGCGGGATATTCCGCTTGCGGAGCGTCTTCTGGAAAAGAATGTGGCCGCGCTTGATGACCGGGGCGGAATTTTTACCCGTGAGGCGATCCGGGAACGGCTTTCCACCCGGAATTTTCTCGTGGCCCTTGCTGAATCGGGGCTTGGGGCGGAGCGGAAAAACCGCTACGGAAAGCGGGAGCTTAAAAATTTTGCCGATGCCCTGGACCGGGAGCTTACCCGGCTTTCGCGTCAAAAGACCGGCGCTTTACCGGAGTAACGCGCCGGTTATGTCTGCCGCGCCTATGGGGTAAGCTTCTTCTGCCAGAACGGCCCCGCAAGTTCCCGCAGTTTTCCCTCCCGGATAAGGGCGCGAAGCGCGCGGCGGCTTTCCGCGGCGGACCAGCGCCCGTCCCGCGCGAGCGTCTCTGCGGCTTCGATCAACGTAAAGCGCCGCCGGTTTCTCCTGAAAAACGCGATCAGCGCTTCCTCTTCCCGGTACAAACCGCGCGCCGTACCGGAACATACATCGCAGCATCTTGTTTCCGCCGTTTCCCCTTCGCCCTCGTAATCAAGAAGGCCGAGCAGCGCTTCCCGGCGGCAGCGGCCAACGTTCCGGGCGTACCGCAGGAGCGATTCAAGCCGCGCGCGGTCAAGCGGTGTTTTTGCGCGGGCCATTTCCGCGCCGTCCTCAGGCCCCCAAAGAAGGATCGCCGACGACGCTTCCCCGTCCCGCCCGGCCCGGCCCGATTCCTGCAAATACGCCTCCACCGAAGGCGGACAGTCCCGGTGTATCACCGTTCTGATATTGCTCTTGTCAACGCCCATGCCATAGGCGCAGGTGGAAACCAGAACGCCGTTATCGCTCTCAAAAAACCACCCCTCCACGGCTTCTTTTTCCTCCCGGGAAAGCCCCGCGTGGTAAAACCGTATGGCGCGGTCGTCAAGCGCGCCCCTGAGGTAGCGCGACAGTTTTTCTGTTCCCGCCCGTGATGAGCAAAATACAATGGCGGGCCGCAGTGTCTGCGAACGCGCGTTTATCCCCGGGCCGCCGCCTGAAATACAGTCCCGCACCGCGGCGTCTTTTACCAGGCACCCCAGCGCGGCGTATCTGATATTGACGCGCCCCGGATTTCCCACAATCCGGTGGGCCTTTTCCCCGCCGGAAAAAATATACCGCTCAATTTTTTCCAATACCGGTGCGGACGCTGTCGCGGTAAACGCCGTTACCAGGGGTTCCGTCCCGGCGGACGTTTTCGCCGCGCGGATAATGTTCCCAATTTCAAGATAGGCGGGCCGGAAACTTTCGCCCCATTCACTTACGCAGTGCGCCTCGTCAATCACCACATGCGCGATGCCAAGGCGGGGTAGTTTTTCCAGCACGGCGGGGGTAAGGAGCGTTTCCGGATTTGAGATGATGAAGCGGCTTTCACCGGAGCGTATTTTTTGCCAGATGACTTCCCGTTCCTCCCGGCTCTGCCCGCCCCGGAGCAGTACCGGCGAAAATCCCCGCTCCCGAAGCCGCCGTTCCTGATCGGCCATCAGGGAAAGGATCGGGTATAGAACAAGCGTTACGCCGTCAAGGAGCATGGCGGGAAGCTGGAAGCAGAGCGATTTACCCGCTCCCGTGGGGAGGATCACAATCTGGCGGCCCTTTCCGCCGCGGTCCGTATCGTGAGCCGGCCCCGTTTCCGGCAACGGCAATGCCGGCAACGGCAATGCCGGTAACGGCAATGCCGGTAACGGCAATGCCTCCTGCGCCCCGTTCCACCGGAGCGGGATCCCCGCCGCTTCGGCCGCTTCCAAAATGTTTGCCACCACGAGCCGTTGATAGGGGAACAGATACGAAAGGCCGAATAGTTCCGTTACGGCGCGTGAGAGCGGGTCCTCCCCGCCTGCCTCGCCTCCCTCCGTTTCCCGCCCGGATGGAAACCAGAGCGTACCGTCTTCATCGCCGTCCATAAACGCCCCCTCCCTGCATTTCGGTTTTAAGGAAGTTTCCGAACAAGTCCAGTGTGTCCACATTATTAGGGCGTTCGCGCGTAATTTGCTTCAATGGGAAACGAAAAGAGGGAAACAAAAAAAGCCGGAAAGGCCCGGCAGAGGGCGGTTAGACCCGCGCGCTCAGGGACCAGACGTGTCCAAAGGGATCGGTGATATTACAGAACCGCGTCCCATCCGGAATTTCCATGATGGGCCGCTCCACGGTACACGGCGCGGAAACGGTTCCCCCGGCGGTAAGGGCCCGGTTAACGGCGGCGTCAAGATCGCGCACATAAAGCTGGATACAGGCGGAAACGCCGCCCAGGGCAAGCGGCGATTTTGACCCCCGCGCGGGGTTTTCGTCCGCCATGGCAAAGTGAAACGCCCCGATGGTAAAATGCGCGCTTTTTTCACCCCGTGCCCGTCCGGAGAAATGTTCCTCCGTGCATTGGGCGCCAAAGGCATTTTGGTAGTAGCGGAGCGCGGCCTCACTGTCCGCGACAAATAGATTGACCGATAGTCCGGTAACGGTTTCCACTATGCGTCCTCTATGTTGAAGCGGCGGCGTTTGCGTCAAAGCCGCAAACGCCCCGTGCTCCCGGGGAGTCCCATACAAT
>JAITGJ010000268.1 GCA_031280705.1 Spirochaetaceae bacterium | reverse complement strand
TACTCGAACTGGGAGGCTTAGCGCGGAGGGAGCGGGCCATACATGGCGCCTCCTATGCGCTGGGGCTTAGCGGGAAGGCCCTTCGGAGACGCCCTGTAAGCAAATGCCGGGAAAGCGCTCTCCCATGATTGACAGTGCGCCCCGCAAAACTTACTATAGAGGGTATGGCAGACGATGTGTTTTTTTCCGATGCTGACTTTACCCGGTATCGAGACCTGATTTACAATGAGAGCGGCATCCATTTTACCGCCACCAACCGGTCCATTCTGGAAAGCAGACTGCGGGAGCAGCTCCGGGAAAACAAGATTCCCTCGGTGGGGGAATACTTTACCCACATCTCCCGGGACAAGGAAGAACTCAAGGCATTTCTGGATTCCATCACCACCAACCTGACCCGTTTTTTTCGCAATCAGGCCCATTTTGACTGTCTTGAAAAGCACGTTATCCCCGAACTGATGAACGTGAAAAAAGCGGCGGGGAATACCACCATCAAGATATGGAGCGCGGGGTGCTCCACCGGTGAGGAGCCGTACACCATCGCCATGCTGCTTACCGCGATTCTGCCGCCCCCCTGGAAATTCGAGATTGTGGCCAGCGACATCAGCCTCAAGTGCCTGATGACGGCGAAAGAGGGCCTGTACAGCGAAAGCCGGGTAGAAGGCGTCCCGCCCAATTATCTTTCCAAATATTTTGACAAGGGCGACGGCGGGTATACCGTTCATCAGGATTTGAAATCCCGCATCCGGTTTGACTACCATAACCTGAAAAACGATGCGGGGATTCGCGGGCTTGACCTGGTATTCTGCCGGAATGTCATTATTTACTTTGATGAGGCCGCGCAGACCAACGTGATCAATCATTTTTATGAGTCCATGGCGAATAAATCGTTCCTGTTTATCGGTCATTCCGAATCGCTTTTCGGCATGGATACCAAGTTTGAGTTTATAAAGACCCAGTGGGCAACCCTGTACCGGAAGTGGATATAGGGAAACCGGAAACCGCCGGGCGCCTGCCAAAGCGCGGCACGTCAGGGTAAACCCGAAAAGCGGCGGTTAGGCCGGTGCGGATATATGGCAAGAAAAACCTGTAAGGAGTTGAACTGTGGCTGATGAAATTGCGGTATTGATTGTTGATGATTCGGCGCTGATGCGGAACCTGATCGGCAAAATGGTGGAGGAAACCCCCGGGCTTATTATCGCCGACAAGGCGATGAACGGACGTTTTGCCCTGGACAAGATTCCCCGGGTAAACCCGGACATAATCTGTCTGGACCTGGAAATGCCGGAAATGAACGGCATCGAATTCCTCAGGGAGCGGAAACGGCTCGGCATCGAAATTCCCGTCGTGATTCTTTCGTCTATCGCGGCCCGGGGCGCGGAAATTACGATGGAAGCGCTCGCGCTGGGGGCGTCTGACTTTGTGCAAAAACCGTCCGGCTCCATTTCGGGCGATATTCATACCGTGCACGATACGCTTATCCCCATGCTGGTGGGGTATGGCGGCCAGTACCGCAAGCTCAAGGGGAAAAAGGTACTCACCGCCCAGGAAGTCATGGCGCAGGTAAAGGCCGCCCCCGCCGCGTCCCAGACGCCGGGGGGAACGCCGCCCCGGACGGACTATATTTCTTCCATTCTGGGGCCGCTCAATCCCGCAAGCCCGGCAAAAGCGCCCACCCCGATACGCAAACCCGCCAAAACGGACATTATCGCCATCGGAATAAGCACCGGCGGGCCGGACGCCCTCCGCGTGGTATTCTCCAAACTGGACGCGGACCTCAAAATCCCGATTGTCGTGGTTCAGCACATGCCCCCCGGCTTTACGAGCGAATTTGCCAAAAGTCTTGACCGGATTTGTCCGCTTGACGTGAAGGAAGCCGAAGAGGGAGACGCGATCATTCCGGGCCGCGTCATTATCGCGCAGGGAAACAAGCACCTTGAGGTGGAACGTCAGGGAACCCAGGTCGTGGCCCACCTGTCGGACGCCCCGCTGGTAAGCGGGCACCGCCCCTCGGCGGATGTGCTGTTCGCGTCCGTGGCCCTGGTGTACCAGAACCACGCGCTTGGGGTTATCATGACGGGCATGGGCCGGGACGGCGCCCAGCAGTTGGGAACGATTTACAAGGAAGGCGGTATGACGCTGGGGCAGGACGAACACAGCTCTGTCGTATACGGGATGCCCCGTGTCGCCTACGAACTGGGGCATGTGATGGAGCAGGTTACGCTCGACAATATGGCGAGCCGCATCTGTTCCGTGGCCAAGGCCGTCCGGTAAATTTCCCCGGCCCCGCCCAGACGCCGCCTCCGCCGAAACACCGGCGGGGACGCGCCCCGGCTGCGCCGCCGGTCAACGCAGAGCCGCGTATTACGCGCATGGACACGAACAATTGCAAATAACGGCTTAGGGTCTGTCCATAAAGCCGGTTATTTTATGGTAGTCCAATTTGTTGTCATTCGTGTTGTGCGCGGCTTTTCTCCGCTCAACGCTCAATTTTTAGGAAGCGCCGCCTCCGTAACAGCCCAGCGGCCTTCCACTTTTTCGAACTGCGCGGCCGGAAGGCGAAGCTGCCGTCCGTCTGCGGCGGCAATGCCCACCGTGCCCGCGACTACATTGATTTCCACAACCCTCCAGACCGTATCATCATAAGTGAGGCGGGTCCCCTCTGCGGGGATATGTTTTCGCTGTTCGCTGTAAAATCCGTGTTCGTAGGCCATGCAGCACAGAAGCCGCCCGCAGGCGCCTGAAATCTTCATGGAGTTAAGGGCCATGTTTTGATCTTTGGCCATCTTGATTGAAACGGGCTTGAGCTTGTCCGATACGGAATGG
>JAITGJ010000249.1 GCA_031280705.1 Spirochaetaceae bacterium | reverse complement strand
ACCGGCTTTGAGGGAAGCGCGGGCAACGTACTCCGTTCAGGCGAAGTGCTTGACCTCCCCACGGTGCCTTCGCTGCGTATCAACCGCGAAATGCTGGTGCATTACAACAAGGGGCTTCGTCTGTTTGACATGCGCGAATGGAAACCCGCCCAGGAGTATTTTTCCAAAGCGGTGGAGCTGGCCCCCAACGATTACCTGTCGCGGGTGTATCTGGAGCGCTCGGTTGAATTTGCGGAGGCGCCGCCGCCTGCGGATTGGGACGGCGTTGTTACGCTGACGGAAAAGTAGGGCAAGCCGCCGCGGGCGGGGCGTCCTCAGCGAGGCAAGCGGGGGCGGCCCGGTGAAGCGCGGATGGGTACTCTGTTCCCCCGCATCTCCGCTTCCGGCTGCCCGAACATCCGGCCTCGTTCAATTTTGTCCGCTTCCATCATCAACCATACAAACCGCTCCTTCAACAGCCCTATCGCTCTATGCTCATTGATCCGCATCCCCTACCGGTACCCCTTCCGCTTCAGTTTCTCTTCCGCCCCGCTTAACAAATCTTGTACCACGTTGAACACCAGTACCTGCGCCCAGAAATCCTGCTCCACATAGATGCTCGCTTTCCCGGTCACGCTCTCAAACTTCATCTTGTTTTTCAGCGTGTGCTGTTTCGTTTCTACCGCCCACCGTTTCCGGTACAGCGCACCCTATCCGCCAGCGGCATAGACCGGGCCAACGCCATAGACGCGGCCCCAGGTCCCCCTCGCGTGGCCTTTCCGCACGGAGGCGGATTTTGAGCAGGTTGTCCCCCGGCCCGGAAAACGGTATGGTGAAAAAATGCCGCAGGTTTTCCGGGACAGCGTAGAGATTCTCGACACCACCCTCCGGGACGGCGCACAGGGGAAAGGCATCAGTTTTTCCGCGCAGGACAAAATCGCCGTGGTCCGCGCGCTTGACGAACTGGGCGTAAGCTGGATTGAGGGGGGAAACCCCGGCGCCCATCCCAAAGACAGGGAGTTTTTCCGGGAGGCGCGCGCGCTCCGCCTCCAGACGGCGCGTATCTGCGCCTTTGGCGCAACCCGCCGGAAGGACGCTTCCGCCGCCGCGGATCCCCATGTGCAGAACCTCCTCAGGGCGGAAACGGAAGCGGTTGTTATTTTTGGGAAAAGCTGGGATCTCCACACAACGGAAGTGCTCCGGGTTACGCCGGAAGAAAATATCGCTATGATAGCCGAAACAACGGCGTACCTCGTGGAACACGGACGGCGGGTGTTTTTCGATGCGGAGCACTTTTTTGACGGCTGGACGCGAAACGCGGATTACGCTCTGCTTACGCTCAAAACCGCGCTGACGGCTGGGGCGGAGCGGATTGTTCTGTGCGATACCAACGGCGGTGCGTTTCCCGACACGGTGGCGCAAGGGACGCGCGCGGCGCTGGACGTTATCGCGGGCCGGGACGGGGTGCTTGTGGGGATCCACGCCCATAATGACGCCGGTTTCGCCGCCGCAAACGCGGCGCTCGCCGTTAAAGCGGGCTGCCGCCATGTGCAGGGTACGCTGGCGGGTTTTGGGGAGCGCTGCGGCAATACCCCGCTCGCCGTGGCAATTCCCGGCATCGAGCTGAAGCTCGGTCTTCCCTGCCTGCCTCCGGGGCGGCTGGAGCGGCTGTTCAAAATTACGTGGCAGGTGGCGGAAATCGCCAATATCGCCGTGCCGGAGAATATGCCCTATGTGGGAGCCGCCGCCTTTACCCACAAGGCGGGGATGCACGCGGACGGCATTCTAAAGCGGCGGGAGTCCTTTGAACATATCGATCCGGCGCTGGTGGGAAACGGCCGCCATTTTTTGGTGAGCGAAGCCGGGGGCCGGTCAGCCATCGCCGAGCGCGCGCGGAAGATTTATCCCGCCATTACCCGGGATCATCCCCTCGCGTACCGCCTTGCGGAAAAACTCAAGGCGCTTGAGGCGTCCGGCTGGCAGTTTGAGGGAGCGCACGCCAGTTTTGAGCTTATGGTGCGCCGGGAACTCCGCGCCCTGCATGAGGAAACCGGCGGCGTTTCTTCCGGAGGGGAGCGGGCCGCGTTTTTCCGTATCGAAGCCTACCGGGTAACCACGGAACATCCCACCAGTGAAGTGCTTGCCTGTTCCCACGGCTGGGTCAAGGTGTGGGTGGATGGGCAGGAGGAAATCGCCGCCGCCGAGGGGGACGGCCCGGTCAACGCGCTGGACGGCGCGCTCCGCCGGGCGCTTCAGCGTTTTTATCCGGAACTGGAGCGGGTGCGCCTCTCTGATTACAAGGTCCGCGTGATAAACGGCGGTGCGGCCACCGCCGCGCGGGTACGGGTCCTGGTAGAAAGTACCGACGGCGCGGCGTTCTGGAATACGGTCGGCGTTTCAGAGGACATTATCGACGCAAGCCGCGCGGCCCTGGTGGACGCCATTGAGTATAAATTGATAGCCGTCCGCGAAGACCGGGACGGCCACGCGGCGCTTAAAGGAGAAAGCCATGAGAAGTGATTCCGTAAACAAGGGTATTGCCCGCGCGCCCCATCGTTCCCTGTTCAAAGCGATGGGGTTTATTGACGAGGAATTCAGCCGTCCGCTTATCGGGATTGCGGTTTCAAAAAGCGAAATTGTGCCGGGCCACCTGCATCTCGACGCCATCGCCCGGGCCGCGGCGGACGGGGTGCGTCTTGCCGGGGGCGTGCCCGTGGTTTTTCCCGTCATCGGGGTCTGCGACGGCATCGCCATGGGCCACGAGGGGATGCGCTATTCGCTGGTTACGCGGGAACTCATCGCCGATTCAATTGAATGTATGGTGATGGCGCACAGCTTTGACGCGGTGATCTATATTCCCAACTGCGACAAAATTGTGCCGGGTATGTTGATGGCCGCGGCGCGGCTCAATCTGCCCGCCGTGTTTGTGTCTGGCGGCCCCATGCTCGCGGGACGCCGGGACGGGAAGCCGCTCACGCTGACCACGATGTTCGAAGCCGTGGGCGCGGCGGGCGCGGGAAACATGACCGAAGCGGAACTCTACGCGCTTGAGGAAGCGGCCTGTCCCGGCTGCGGTTCCTGTGCGGGGATGTTCACGGCAAATTCCATGAACTGCGTTACCGAAGCGCTGGGCATGGCCCTGCCGGGCAACGGCACGATTCCCGCGGTCATGGCCGCGCGCCTCCGCCTTGCCAAGCGGACCGGGATGCTCGCCCTTGAGGTGCTGCGGGAGGGCCGCCTCCCCGGAGACATCCTGACCGCCGGGGCGTTCCGGAACGCCCTTGCCCTGGACATGGCGCTGGGCTGTTCCACCAATACCGCGCTGCACCTTCCGGCCATCGCCCACGAGGCGGGCATCGTCCTTGATCTGGATCTCCTTAACCGGGTGAGCGAAGTAACGCCGAACCTCTGCCGCCTTGCTCCGGCGGGAAATGACGCGGTCGAAGACCTTGCGGCGGCGGGAGGCGTACCCGCCGTGCTGAAAGAGCTTTCCAAAAAAAACCTGATCGACGGGAACAGTAAAACGGTTTACGGCGTTCTTGCCGCCGCGTACCAAAACGCGGAAAACAAAAACCCCGCGGTAATCCGGCCCATCGAAAATCCCTATTCTACCGCCGGGGGACTCGCGGCGCTCAAGGGGAACCTTGCCCCGGAAGGTTCCGTGGTCAAGCGAAGCGCCGTTGCGCCCGCCATGTTGGCCCACGAGGGGCCCGCACGGGTGTTTGACTCCGAAGAAGACGCCTTTGAAGCGATCATGGGCGGAAGGATACGGAGCGGGGACATTATTGTGATTCGGTACGAAGGACCCCGGGGCGGGCCGGGCATGAAGGAAATGCTGCAGCCCACGGCGGCGCTTGCCGGGATGGGCCTTGACGACAAGGTTGCCCTGATCACCGACGGGCGTTTTTCCGGGGCCACGCGGGGGGCGGCTATCGGGCACATTTCCCCGGAAGCCGCGGAGGGCGGTCCCATCGCCCTGCTCCGCGAAGGCGACATCATTTCCATCAATATTGACCGGTGTTCCATTAACGTGCGGCTGGGAGACGCGGAACTACAGGCGCGGCGGCGGGACTGGAAAGCGCCGCCGCCCAAAGTTACCCGTGGATATCTGGCCCGCTATGCCCGCGCGGTAAGCTCCGCCGCGCGCGGGGCAATCTTCCACGGCTAAAACTCCGCCCTTCGGCCGGCTGGGGATTGGCGCGGCGCGCTATTCACCGTCACTAAGCGCACAGATGCGGGAGATGCTTTCGGTCAGGATGGCGGTTATTTTTTGTTTTTGCTCGCTCCGCGCCGCCGCGCCGGGATCATCGTCCCGGCGGGTCTCGTCGTAAAACAGCCGGTAGGGGGCCACACTCAGGGCCGCCGCTATTTTTTCTATATATGATACTGAAGGAAACCTGCGCCCGTTCTCGATCTGCCCGATATAGCGGGGATCGGTATCGCACAACTCCGCCAGGCGTTCCTGGGTAAAATGCGCCTGCTTGCGGTATTTTCTCATGTTGGCAATAAAAACATCCTGCAAGGCCATATCTCATTCTAATCGCTCGGCTTTATGGTTTAACACCAGCTTGACGCTTCCATTTTGGCTCTTTATACTATCTATTGGCTTGTATTTCTGAGGACTTCATAGCCCAGGGCTATGATTTTGGGGGTTTACCATGAATTTTAACTCACTGTCTTTTCTGATATTTTTTCCAATCGTTACCGTTGGTTTTTTCATACTGACCATGCGGGTACGGAGCAACACCCTTTCGCGGTTGTTGCTGCTCGCCGCGTCCCTCTTTTTCTACGCCTGCTGGAACCCCGCCTACCTGGCCCTGATGTTGATTTCGGTGGCCGTAACCTGGACTTCCGGTTTTTTGATCGAGGGGCAAAGCGCCTCCAGAAAGCG
>JAITGJ010000211.1 GCA_031280705.1 Spirochaetaceae bacterium | reverse complement strand
CCGGGTATATTCGGGATGAAAGCCCAGGCCCAGCTCCGCCCCGGATAGTTCAATCCCGTGGATAGGCATGACAACTATCAGTAGAAAAGCAAAGGTCCCGTATTTCTTCATAATAACCTCTTTTAGTTGTATTATACAACCTTTTTAGATTGTGTCAATACAAAACCGTTGTATTACGCTTGTTTTATGGGTGATATCGTTCGAGACGGGGATATTGAAGCTCAAATCAAGACCATAGCGCGGCGCATACGGGAAGAACGGGAAAAACTGCGGATTTCACAGATGGATTTGTCTTTTCGGGCCGGATTGTCCCAAAATCAGGTGTTTTGCATCGAAACGGGGAAACGGGTCCCCAATTTGTATACTGTTCTCAAACTTTGCGAAGCGCTGGGGATCAGCCCGGCGGCCCTTTTCGCTCCGGCCGATGAGGAGAAGGCCCGGGCCCGGGAAAATGTGATAAAACTGGTTTCAAAGTACATGTAAGGACGGCAGAGCGGGAAACCATAACAAAAGGGGGCAGTACGGTACAATGCCGCTCATGTACAAAAACAGCATGAAGCGTCCGCCGCGTTAATTCCAGCGGAGGTGGTATTCCAGCGGAACATCCAGCACGAGCATATCCAGAAGCGGGATTTCAAACCGGGCCGCGCGTCCCTCCGCCCTTCCGCCGCGAATTGCCGTAACCGGGCCGGGAGCCGTTACCACGAGGCGTACCGTGGCGGCGGCAATCTCGCCGGCAACCGGCTGTCCGTAAACCGAGGCGACAAGCGCGAGGTAGTCCCGGCGGGAAATGATCTCCCCGCTGGCACAGGGGGCCATAAGCGCGGAAAGGTACTCCGTAATTTCCACGGAGAAAAGGGGAAGGAGCGTGGGGGCTGTTTCCCGGTTCAGGGAGATGGACAGAAAGCCCGCGCCGTCCCAGGTAATAAACGGCGCGGACGCCGCGTCAAGGGGCAGGGCAAGAAATTGATCGAGCCGCGCGACGGTGATGGTCCCGCTTAACGAGGCGGCGTCCTGGTTAAGGAGTACCGCCCGCGTAACGCCCGGCGCGCGGGATATGGATTCGGCCACAGCGGGACCGTCAATTACCGGCTCCGCGCCGTTCCCCAGCACGGCGGAAAAGGAACGGATAAGGGCGGCGGTACGGGGCGCGAGGGCAAAATCCAGCGTAATGTCCGCCCCGCCGCTCCCCGTGAGCGCCGCTTCGGCCCTGCCGGAACAGGAAAGAAGCGGTACGGAAACGGCAAGGCAAAGTCCAAGCACAACGGCGCGGTATTTCATGCGGGTATGGTATCACAAACGCCCCGCCTTCCGCCAGAAGGCGCCGCCGCCAAAAGGGGCCGCGCGGAGCGTTTCACGTGAATAACCGTATGTGCTTTATCTGTACCGCCGCCCGTTGTATCGCCCTTGCCAGTTTTGTGCCGGTATCTTTTTTGAGGCGCAGGACTGATGTTTCCGCGATTGTTTCCACGGTGTCATAAATACTTGATGTGTTTGTATCGATACAGATGCTCCGGTCTTTGAGCGCGTCAAATCCCCGCAGGCATATTTCTATATGCTGTGCCGCCCATGAATTCTTTTTCTCAAGCCTTTTCGACAGCCGTTTCAGTATGGTTTCCCTGTCCGCGCCCAAAATATAGTGATCTACACGCACCCCATCCTGCCGCAGTTTCCCGATAATTTCTTCAAAGCAGGTTTTGTCGTACAGGGTCATCGGTATAATGAGCGTTCCACGGTAGGCCGCGTACATATATTTGATGAGTTCATAGTTAATCGTTCTCCATACGGTCTTGTGCTGAAAATTGCCCCCGCTTATTTCGGCGGGCATATTCCGCCGTAAAAAAAATCCTGCGCGTTCGGGGTCGTACACATGGGAATTTTCCAGCCGCCGGTGCAGTTCCGCCGCCGTTTGGGTTTTCCCGCTCCCGAACGCTCCGTTAATCCAGATGATCATGCGCGGTCTCAGGCGGCGTTTTGGCGGCGGCGAGGGCGCCGGTAAAGCAGCCGTTCAGCACCGCGAGGGGTTCAAAATCAAGGAAATGGGCCACGGTTTTATCGTAATAGATTTTCACTTCGGCGGGAAACTCATCATCCGCCTCATAATAATTGAGCCTGACCGGAATCTTCGGGAGGAGCCGGTACGCCCAGTTGTGTTCACCCCGCGCGCGGCTTCCCAGGTAGATCATGCCGAGCCTCCGGGCGGCCGCGGCAAATGCCGGATAGTCGTCCCCGTAGGCCCGGCGGAGAGGAGCGGACATCCAGTCAACCCCCGCGCCGCCGGACGCGCCGGAAAAGAGTCCCCGGGAAAAGGTATTGAGCTGGGCAAAATCCATGCGGGGATCGCCGCTGCCGCCGGAAATGGCGTAGTAAACCAGGACGGAACGGTAGTTGACGTTGACCGGCCGGCCGTCTTCGGGAGCCGCCTCGTGCCGGGTAACGCGGAACCGGCGGCCCAGAAACGAAACGGACATTGCGTCCCGGGAAATAAGATCGAACCCAAGCCGGCGGGCCGCGCAGGATATGTCCAGGTCCCGGAGCAGGGGCCGGATGGTCTCGTAGGTTTTTTCGTACCCGTTCTGTCTGCCCTTTGTCATGGAAAAACAATTACAGTATACTGTCCCCATGATGTCAGTCAATCCCGCTTTTCAGCGTCTGGCGCTCCTTGCCGGCGCGGATACCGTGACGCGGCTTTCCGGCATACGCGTCGCCGTTTTTGGTGCGGGGGGCGTGGGCAGTTGGTGCGCCGAAGCGCTCGCCCGTTCCGCGGTGGGACACATCACGCTGGTTGATTCCGACGCGGTATGCGTTACCAATATCAACCGCCAGGTTGAGGCCACGGCGGCGACGGTGGGGGAGATCAAGGTGGATGCCCTTGCGCGGCGGCTCCGGGACATAAATCCCGCTCTCGGCGTGCGCCCCGTGGGGCGTGTTTTTACCGGCGCGCGGGCGGCGGAATTCGGCATCGAAACCATGGATTATGTGATTGACGCGATCGACAGCCTGGGGCCCAAACTCGATCTGATTGAATACACCACGCGCGCGGGAGTTACGCTGTATTCGTCGATGGGCATGGCGCAAAAACTTGACGCCGGGCGGATAAAGACAGCCGGTATTTGGCAGACCGAAGGCTGCCCCCTTGCGCGTCTCGTGCGGCAGGGGCTGCGGAAACGGGGATTTACGGGCGATTTTACGGCGGTGTATTCCGCCGAGCGCCTTAAACGCGCGGAAGATGTGGAAGTTTCCTGCGGATCGGAACGCTGTTTTTGCCCGGCCCGGAACCGGGCGGACCCGGATGCGCCGGTGGAATGGTGTTCCTCAAAAAAAACGATAAACGGAAGCGCCGTTACCGTTACGGCCACGGCGGGGATGCTGCTTGCCGGTCTTGTTTTGCGGGACGTATACCGCCGCGTTTCCGCCGGGGAAAAAACGGATACCGTGTGCGCCGGAGCGCCGCGTGGAGAAGCGGCGGCGGTTTCCCGTCATGGCTAACCGGTTTCTCCGCCGCGCGTCCGCGAGCGAGGCGGTGCGAAAACTTTCCGCGCGCATGATTCTTGAACGGGGCCTTATCGCGGACGGCGACCGTATACTCATCGCGGTGTCGGGCGGCAAGGATTCAACCGTCATGGCGTGGACGCTGGCCGCGCTCAGGCGGAGCCTCAAACTGAATTACTCCCTTGCCGCGCTCCACATTTCAAGTGATTTCTGTTCCTGCTGCAAAAAACCGGCCCTGCGTCTCCGCCTGGCCGCATGGGACATTCCCTTTACGGATATTTTTGTCCCCATTACCGAGCGGCTTAAACCCGGCGAAAAAATGAACTGTTACTGGTGCTCCACCCAGCGCCGGACGGAACTGTTGAAATATGCGGTAGAAAACGGTTTTAACAAAATAGCGCTGGGCCATCACCTTGATGACATTATCGAAACGTTTTTTATGAACATGACCGCGAAGGGAGAACTTTCTGCCATGCCGGTGCTGCTTAAATACCGGAAATACCCCGTCAGCCTGATCCGGCCCCTGGGCTATGTTGAAGAACGGCAGATTATTGCCTGCGCCGCGGAGCAGGATATTCTGCGGGCGGCCTGCACCTGTCCCTACGGGGCCAATTCCCGCCGCCTTGAAATCAGGAAGCGGCTTGCGGAATTTACCGGCGGCGACCGGGCGGTCAAGCGGCGCATACTGAAATCACTGTGCGGGAAAACGTTCGATTTTCTTGCGGAAAACGGATAATATGCCGCGCCTTGTTGACATCGGCGTCAATTTAATGCACGCCGCGTTTTCCCGCGACCGGGAAGCGGTGGTGCGCCAGGCGGAAGATGCGGGCGTGTCCCCGCTTGTCATCACGGGAACGAACGCCGCGGGAAGCCGGGAAGCGGCGGAATACGCCACGCTCCATCCGGGAAAACTGTACGCCACCGCCGGAGTGCACCCCCATGAGGTAAAAAACTGTTCCGAAGACACCCTGCCGGATCTCCGCGAAACCGCGCGCATAAAAACAGTAATCGCTGTTGGAGAATGCGGCCTGGACTATAACCGCGATTTTTCCCCGCGCGCGGTTCAGCGGGAATGGCTGGTACGGCAGGCCGGCCTTGCCGTTGAAACCGGGCTCCCCCTCTTTCTCCACGAACGCGACGCCTTCCCTGACTTTGCGGCCATCCTTGCGGAATTCGCGGGACGGGCGGGCGGTTTTGTGGTGCACTGTTTTACCGGCACGGCAAAGGCGCTGGAAACCTACCTTTCATTTGGCGCGTATATCGGCGTTACCGGCTGGATTTGCGACGAGCGCCGGGGAAGCCTCCTTGCCGGCCTGATCCGGGATATTCCCCCTGACCGGCTCCTGGTGGAAACCGACGCGCCTTTTCTTTTTCCGCGCGGCCTCGTCCGGCACGGCGGAAAAAGCGGCCGGAATGAGCCGCGCTTTTTGCCCCACATCGTTTCCGTCATGGCCGGACTCCTCGGCAAGGATCCCGAACAGCTTGCCGGGGAAACCCAGGCCAATACGTTCCGTTTATTTGGCCGCCTGACCGGATAGTCCGGGGGTTTCTGCGCGGCGTGCGCGCGGCAAACGCTCCGGCCAAACGCCGGAGGCTTCAGCCCGAAACTTTCGGGCGCTATTCCGCAGCCTTTTTGCCGCGTTGTGCCGCACACCCGGCTGGGCAGCCCCGGATCTCCCGCCCGCCGTCTCCCGTTCATATTCTTTCCGTATCGCCCGCGCTCAATCCCTAAAGCACTGCTCCGCTTTTTCCGGTTTCAGCGGGATCATCACCCGCCGGTACCCTGATGATGGTCACTTCTTCCTGCGGGACCGCTTGTTCCGTTCCGTCCGGAGATCCGGTGTACCGAAAAAGATGCCCTCAAGGGCGCTGGCCGCCCCCCTTCCCTTCCCCTTCTTCCTTTATCAGTCCCGCATTTTTTTATATGTGCGGGTCCTGGCCCAGGGATCCCGGGGGCTTGTTAAAGAATATAAGGATACTTATAGTAGTGGCATGAATGGCTTAACCAGGGAAAATAACAACGAGGAAAAAGAGGATGGTACCAAAAAACGAAATAAGCGGCTTTTTATAGTAGCGATAGTTTCTACGGTTGTCTGGTCTGTCGTTTTCGGTATCTTTTTTATCCTAAAATTTATATCGGGTCAGTCTTCTACAAAATGGGACCTGTTTCTTAATGGGTGGTCAATGTTACTGGGGCTGCCTGTTCATTGTTGGGCGATGTATGTTAAAAATTCCAGTTTTATTGAAAAGATCGGAAACTATTTATGGAAATTATTTTTTGACCGTGCTATTTCAACCAAGGAGGTACAGCCTTATTACGAAGAGATTGGAAACCGTATAATAGTAGCACAGCGAGGAGAAAAGTTTTATGATGCTATCTATAAAAACAGGACCGATATGTTTGATAATAAGAAATTGTATCAAGAATCGGGAACAAGTATTAC
>JAITGJ010000055.1 GCA_031280705.1 Spirochaetaceae bacterium | reverse complement strand
TACCGTTACTGATAATGTAGTAAACCAGGATGCCAAGGTTTCTATGGCTTCCAAAGTGTATTTTGCGCAGAACGGTTACGATTCGGTAGACTCAGGCGAAACGAACACCTTTGAAATCAAAGCATCCGATGATGGACTTCAAGCGGCGCTTTATATGCAGCTCTATGGCAACAATCTTTTCATTCCGGTCAAAACCGGCGACGGGGCAACTCCCACGATAAAGAATGGCTACGATTACGCTATTACGCTGAACTATACTGGCGGGCCGGAGGGACAGGCGACAAGTTATAGCGCGGTAATTACCGAAGGGACCAAGCGGAATGTCGAAGCGGCAATAAGCTCCCTGTAAAGACGGCTTTGGACAGACACACCGGCGTCCGTCCGGGTGTCTGTCTCTTTGCGGAACAGCACCATGAAAAACGGGAAAAAGACGCTGCTGCTGTTGTTGGCTGCGCCGCTCTTTATCGCCTGCTCCACCGGCTCAGGCGAAGCGGACGGACAGAAAGCCAACACCGGCACGGTAACTTTTTTTAACGATTCATCTTACGCGGTAAAGGTTCATCAGGACGCGTTCAGCGGGCCAGTCCTCATGGAACTCCGCTCGGGCCAGTCAAAAAAGGCCGATGTCCGCGCCAGCGGCAATTACGGCGTTGGCTCCACCTTTTCCATTGAGTACCGGTACCCTATAACCAATGTCTTTGACGCGGAGGCCGGCGAAGTAACCGCCGGCGGCATTGACCCAAACGTGCAGATCAATTTTGTCGTGGAGGAAAATAAAAGCTACACCAAACAAATACCCCAGCCGGCCAGCCTTGAATTCAGAAACGCCTTTCTGCGAATTATGAACGCCTCCGGCCTGCCCTTTGAACTGCGGTATCTGGGAACGGCGTTCAAGCAGGCGGGCAACGGCAGCCTGTCCGTAGCCCCGAACAGAACCGGCGTCTACAAACTGGACGGCATCGGCGCGGCAGGCAGGCCCATCCAGAATTACACGCTCAACGGCGTTTTTACCGCAATACCCATCCCCGGTTTTACCGCCATGAACGGAACCATTTACCATTTTGAGTTTGACGGTTCAGAGGTAAAATTTACCGGGGAGCCAGAAAGCATTGTTTTTTAACCGGGGAGCAGGAAAGATGAAGCATTTAAAACTGATTTTTGCGGCACTGGCGGCCCTGCCGCTGGCTTTCGCGGCCTGCGAAACCGGAGGAACTACGGTCTTTTTTGACAACGCCGAAGGGGAAATGCAGCAGTACTACGCAAGACAGGCTTTTGCCGGCTACTACGATCAGGATACCCTGTTGTATAATACGGTAACGCCTCGCTCTTCCAGCGTCAATATTTCCGCGGTCAAAAACGGGCAAAGCTCCATTGCCGTGGGGGGACGAACTACCACAAAACTGCATCTGCGCCTCTATTTGAAAAAATCCGCCACATTGAGTTTCTGGGTTGCCAATAGAGGACGGAATGGTATTTCCGGCGCCGCCACATTTTCCGTAAATGGCTCTGTCAAGGAAACATGGTCAACCGGCATGGATTGGTCGTTTATAACCTATTACCTGGCGGTTCGTGGCCTGGATGAAAAGCAATACGATATTGTCTGGGAAAAGACG
The DNA here is from genome assembly GCA_031280705.1 of Spirochaetaceae bacterium. Classification (GTDB taxonomy): domain Bacteria; phylum Spirochaetota; class Spirochaetia; order Treponematales; family Breznakiellaceae; genus JAISQV01. The sequence goes on along the minus strand of JAITGJ010000055.1, from coordinate 16,995 downwards.
GATAGTTACTACCACGACAACGAAGAAGACCTCTACTACTATCTCTCACTTGACGACATCATGGTTTACGCGGAGTAGGGGAAGGACGGCGGGCGGGTTTTTGTCATCCGGCAACGGAAATACCATTACCGGGCCGGATATGTCAATATCGGCCCGGTAAGACAAGCGCCCCGGATAGAGGGGCCGGTCATCATTGGACTTGTTCAATAACCCGGTTGGTTATTTCACAAGTCTCGCAATTTCTCGCCCCGGCGCTGCGCTTTGGGCTGCGAAATTGCATTTTTTAGCGGAAGTTGTTTAACAACTGAAGTTATTAAACAACTCTATTTTTTAGCGGGGAGTGCCACATGAAACTTTTGAAAAAAATCTATGTGTTAAGCATAATTTTTGCGCTGGTTTTCGCGGCCTGCGGAAACGGAGAAACTATCGGGGAAACAAAAACCGGGCGCCTGAAAATAAAGAACGAATCCTTTACCGAATTAACCGGTGTTATGTGGCAGGGCGTTTCTTTTGCGAACAACAGCTACGAAAATTCAATAAAAACCGGCACCAACGTAACCCAGCATACCGGCGCGGGGGCGGGGTATATATTTTTCAAGCGTAAATTAAGCCCCATAAGCGCCCGTACCAGCGACATTGTTATTGTTGAAGAAGGCGGCGAGGTAGAATTCACCTTTACCGACAACACGGTTATTACCGAGGTAAACAACACCGGTAATTCCGGCACACTGGGCGCTCTGGAAAATACCGTGGTCTTTTTTGATGATGCCGAAGGGGAAATGCAGCAGTATTACGCACGACAGGTTTTTGCCGGTTACTACGATTGGGATACCCCATTGAATAATAATGTAACGCCCGGTTATGGTAGCGTCAATATTTCCGCGGTCAAAAACGGGCAAAGATCCATTGCCGTGGGAGGGCAAAATACCGCCAAACTGCATCTGCGCCTCGATTTGGCAAAACCCGCCGCATTGAGTTTCTGGGTTGCCAATAGAAGACGGAATGGTATTTCCGGCGCCGCCGCGTTCTCCATAAATGGCGCTGTCCAGGAAACATGGTCAACCGATCTGGACTGGTCCTTCAAAACCTTTCCCCTGGCTGTAGGCCAAAACGATATTGTCTGGGAAAAAACGGATGGCTACTACCCCGACCCCCAAACCTACTACTACCTCTCCCTTGACGATATGGTGATTTACTACACGGAGTAGCAAGGCGGTACCGGCTGCCGTTCCCCGCGCCGGTGGAGAAAGCCGCGCCGGGAGGGGCGCATGGCAATAAGAGGCGCGTGCCGCGTGCCGCGATCCCCGCCGCCCCGTGGAGGCCGGGCGCTCAGGGGCCGGGCGCGGAATAGAACGCTTTGAGGTACTCCCCCGCCGAGCGGTTCATTTCACGGGCAAAGCCGGACATATACTTGCGCTCACAAAAAGCCGCCATCCAGGAATCATAATCCTCGCCGGGGTTAAGTTCCCCGTGGAGGGCGCGGAGTTCCGCCCCGGTCCGGGGCGTATACCGGTTTTTTTGAACCAGATACTCCCGCCGGGGCCGGGGCGGTTTGGCCCGCGCCGCCTGTTCCGGCGCGGGGTAGCCGAAAACGAGGAGGGTAACCGGAAGCACCAACGGGTCCAGCCCCAAAAGCTCCGTCATCTCTTCCCGGTTTTCAAGGACATCTCCGATATAGCAGGACCCAAGCCCCAGCAGTGAAGCGGCCGCCACCATATTTTGGGCCGCGATAAGGGCGTCCGCGCACGCGAGCAGCAGATCGCCGGGACCAGGATCCCGGACCGCAAGGCCGGCCGCGCGGTAGGCGTCCAGCCAGCGGCGCGTGTCCGCAAGAAACACCAGCACGAAGGGCGCGCGGGCCACAAAGGGCTGATGATCGCACAGTTCGGCAAGGCGATCCTTTATCGCCTGATCGTCTATGTCCAGAATCGTGTAAAGCTGCTGGTTTCCCGCGCTGGGGGCCTGGATTCCCGCGTCAATTATCAGATGCCTGATCTCATCAGGAACGGGCCGGTCCGTAAAGGCCCGGACAGACTTCCGGTCAAAGAGACTTTGTAAAAGGGAATGATCCCGCATAATTCCTCCGTGGTAAAACCGCTTTCCTACCGTAACGGAGAAACCGCGCCGTATCAATCCGCGCCGGCAGTGAAACCGCGGAAGCCAATCGACAAACGGGACAAAAATCCCTAGAATCTATCCATGGAATTCACCCTGTCCGAACGGGAAAAACGTATCCTCCTCACGGCGGCGCGGGAAGCGATTGCCCGGGGACCGGCATGGACGGAGGCGCTTCCCGCCGGGGACGCGGAAACGCCGAATCTCGCCGCGCCCTCCGGGGCGTTTGTTACGCTTCACAAACACGGGGAACTGCGCGGCTGCATCGGCAGCATGAACGCGGCGGAGCCGCTGCTCAAAACCGTGCGGGCCATGGCGCGGGAAGCGGCTTTTGGCGATCCGCGCTTTCCGCCGCTTGGGGCCGGGGAACTGGAACAGTGCGCGATAGAAATATCTGTGCTTTCGCCCCTCACGCGCTGCGCCGATCCATCGGCGGTAACGGTGGGCGTCCACGGGCTGTATCTGGCGTACGGGGGACGGCGGGGTGTCCTCCTGCCCCAGGTGCCTGTGGAACAGGGCTGGGACCGCGCCGCCTACCTGGACTATATATGCGTCAAGGCGGGGCTGCCCCAAAAATCGTTTGAGAAGGCCGGAGCGGAACTCTACACGTTCACCGCCCTGGTGTTCGGCGAAAACGGCGGCGTTGACGCGCCATAAACAGTAAAAGCGGGATTTGTTCGATAGCCCGGCCGGTTATCGAATACGGCCGCACTATCACAGGTACGAGGACGATGCAAAAAAAACTGTCTGCTTTTTTTGATGACGAAACGGCGGCGGGCGCGGGATTAATCGAACGGACCGCCGTGCCGGACGCCGGATACGATCCGGAGATCACCGCGCTTGAGTACGATTCCCGTGCCGTGCGTGAAGGCGCGCTGTACTTTGCCCTGCCGGGCTTGCATACCGACGGGCGTCATTTTATCACGGAGGCGATACGGCGCGGCGCGCGGGCGGTTGTGCATCAGCATGAAATTTCGCCGGATCTCCGTGCCGAATACGCCGCGGACGGAAACGCGGTATTTCTGCGCGTCCCGGACGCCCGTTTTGCCATGTCGCCCGTCGCCGCGTCTTTTTGGGGCCGTCCGGCGCGGGACCTGGTTATTATCGGCGTTACGGGTACGGAGGGAAAAAGCACGATTGTCTCTCTTGTCTGGCAACTGCTCCGCCGCGCGGGGAAAAAGGCGGGATTTATTTCCACGGTGCAGTATTCCCTGGGCGGGGACGCGGAGTGGAATCCCGATCATCAAACAACGCCTGAAGCAACCGTGATTCACGCGAAACTCGCGGCGATGCGGGACAGCGGCGCGGAATACGCCGTGCTGGAATCAAGCTCCCACGGCCTTTCGCGGCGGACAAACCGTCTGGGCGATATTTTTTTTGACGCGGGGGTGATGGTCAACGTAACCCACGAGCATCTTGAATTTCACGGCACATGGGAACAGTACCGTTCCGACAAGGCGAATCTTTTCCGCGCCCTCGCGCGGCCGCGCGCGGCCAGGGGAGCGGAACGCGGCATAAAAAACACCGTTCCCCCGTTCGCCGTGATCAATGCCGACGATCCTTCAGCGGAATATTTCGCCGCCGCGGCGGAAGGCGCGGATGTGTACCGTTACAGTACGCGCGGGAAAGCGGCGGATCTTTCCACGGCGGAAATTGAAAGCGGCGCGGACGGAAACCGCTACGCCATAACGGTACGCGGCGATGGCGGCGCAGAGCGCGTTCCTGTTATGGACCGGCTGCCGGGAGCCTTCAACGCGGGAAATGTGCTCGCAAGCCTCATCGTTGTCTCCCGGCTTCTGAACAGTACGGTGGAAACGCTGATCCCCTTCGTACCGGAACTCATCCCCGTGCGCGGGCGGATGACCGCGATAAACCGGGGTCAGCCCTTTGAGGTGCTGGTGGATTACGCCCACACGCCTTCATCATTTGCGGCTATCTTTCCCCCGCTTCGGGACCGGCTTTCCCGGCGCGGCGGGCGGATCATCGCGCTCTTTGGTTCCGCCGGGGAGCGGGACACCGCCAAGCGGCCCCTTCAGGGAAAAATTGCCGGGGAATTTGCGGATATAATTGTCCTCACCAACGAGGACCCCCGGCGGGAAGATCCGCGTGCGATTCTGGACGCTATCGCCCGGGGCGCCGCCGAAGCGGGATGTACCGCCGCCGGGCGGCTCCACCTGGTGATAGACCGGGCGCTTGCCATTCGCCGGGCGTTTTCCCTGGCCCGGGAAGGCGATCTCGTTCTGCTTCTGGGAAAGGGGCATGAAAATACGATTATCCATGACGGGTATGAATGTCCCTGGGATGAAATAGCCGAAGCCGAACGCGCCCTGGATGAAATGGGTTTCCGCGTCCCAGTCGCCGCCGTTTCCGGCATCGCCGTCCCCTGAATGGATCACCGTGAACGACCGGTTTTTCATCCTGAACATTTTTTCCGCCCGGTAGATCAGCAGAAACACTATGATAAAAGCGCCCACCGTCGCGGACAAAAACGCAATCACAAAAAGAAACAGAAATACTGTTGACACAACGGGAGAACCCCGCGCGATAACCGGTATCATGGCGTTCCCCGCAAGCCAGAGCGAAAACGCGAGAAGTACTATAATTCCGGCGGTGAACAATCCCAAAAGCAGATGAAAAATAATTTTTTTTACTGTCTGCCCTTTCATACGGGCCTCCTCCCTGAAAGCTAACGGGAAAAAAAGGAGGAAGCAAGAAACGCCGCGTGATTGTTGTAAGGGAGTACAAGGAAGCGGAATAGAACCATGCCGCACGCGGATATTCCGCGGCGGGGAAAAAACCGGCGGAAACGGGACCCGTCCCGCCGCGCGGCGTATTGCCCGCCGGGGCGGACGCGCGCAGTTCCGCCCTACCGCACGGTTCTGCCGCGTTCGGCCATGCCGGGCAGGCCCTGAAATTCCACCGCCTCACCGCCGTCAAGAACCACCCGGCCCGCAAAAAACCCGAAAAACTGCCGCCGCTGCAATGAATGAAAAAACCACGATTTCCGCTCGGAGCGCTCCTCAAGCGGGGCAAAAGTCATTTCGAGCCGTTCATCACTTGAGGTAAAGCGCCAGGGACTCATGCCGTTCGCGGGGGAAAGGTGAAATGTTACCTGCCCCAGTTTATGCAGGCGTCCGTCTGAAAAAAAGGCGTTTTCCGTACCCGCCAGAGAATCCGCGCCGCCGTACCCCACGGTAAAGGCAAGCGCGGGCCCGCCGGGCCGGTTGTCCGGGATGCCCGCCGCGCCGGCCCACTGGTATACATTGGCGCGGGGCCGGACGCCGCGGCTCCACTCATAGAGCGCGAAACTTTTGCCCTGGGGGAACACAATTTCCTGACTGCCAAACTGTATGATCCCTTCCACGGCATACCAGGGCGAACGGCGCGTCAGGGCAAACGCGCCGCGATCCGTGCGCCAGGGGAGGTGGGTTACCAGAGACTCCCCCCCGGGCGGCGGCGTCAGTACCAGTTCACCGCGAAGGTAACGCCGCTTCTCAAATTTGGGAATATCCACACGGATGATCCGCGTACCGCCTTCCATCGCCGTAAACTCAACCAGATACCCGCCCTTCCATATCCGCGCCCGGCCCGCGTCGCCTGAATCGGGAAGGCCCATCGCGCCCAGGGACAGGGGAATCATGAGGGTCTGGGAGGATCGCTTTTTTTCCGCGAGAGAGACAAGCGTAACGCCCGCGTAGCCCAGGGCGCCCCCGTCAATAATCTGCATCACGATAAAAAAACCGGGGCTCTGGATAAAATACCGGTCCTGGGCATTGAAGCGGCGGGGCGAGGCGCGCAGAAGCGACGAATCGTAATGCCAGAGCGGACCACGGGCCCAGCCAAAATTGACGGGCCGCCCCAAATCGTCAAGCGCCTCGAGGGGGGAACCGATTTCGTTCCCGGCAGGGAGCGATGAAGGCTCTCCAAACATTGCCATAAATACACTATATTGAAACGCGCCTCCCGGCGCAACGCAGGATAACGGGATGCGGACCGCAGGGGAAAACGCCGGACAAGCGGCTGCCCGGCGGCCGCCGCGCCACGGCTTCACGTTGACGCGAAAACGGGAAAACAGCGCGGGAGCGGTGGAAATATGCCTGGAAAAACGGATTTTGCGGGAATGCGGGTAACGGTGATGGGGCTGGGACTCCACGGCGGGGGCCTTGAATCGGCGCGGTATCTGGCCGGAAAAGGAGCCGCCGTAACGGTAACGGATCTCCGGGATGACACGGTTCTTGCCCCCTCAATCGAAAAACTTGAAGCCTTCGGCCTCCCCTTCCGTTTTGTGTTGGGCCGCCACGAGGACGCGGACTTTAGCGGCGCGGACATGGTGATAAAAAACCCGGGCGTCCGGCCCGATGAACCCCATCTTGCCCTGGCCCGGCGGGTGGAGACGGATATTTCCCTCTTTCTTGCGGCAAACCCCGCCCGGCTTATCGCCGTAACCGGTTCCAAGGGAAAATCGGGAACGGCGTCGGCCCTGCACTACACGCTCAGCGCGGGGCGTTCGGCGGGACTCCTCCCCGCCCGCGCCTTTTTGGGGGGCAATATCACCGTCTCGCCCCTCTCCTTTCTTGATGATCTACAACCTGATGATGATGTGGTGCTTGAGCTTTCAAGCTGGCAGCTTGGGGACCTCCGGGGCCGGGAAGCGGACGGCGGCGGACTCCTCAAACCCCGCGCCGCGCTCATCACGGCGATCCTGCCCGATCATCTGGACCGGTACGGTTCCATGGACGCGTATGTCGCCGACAAACGCCTCATTTACCACGGGCAGGACCGGAACGACGTTACCGTCGCTTTTACCGGCGCGTGGGGCCGCCTGTTTCTCGCGGAAACGGCCGGACGCCCCCTTCCCGCGTCGGACGCGCCGCTTGCGGACGGCGCGGCGGGCGGCTGGCTGGAAGACGAAACGGGCTTTGCGCGGCTTAGGGCGGGCGGCCCGGCGGCAGCGGTGGTCCCGCGCGAAATCCTGATACCGGGGAAAAAACAGAAACAAAACCTCCTTGCCGCGGCGCTCGTGCTTATGGACCTGGGGCTTCCCGCGGATTTTATCGCGAAAAGCCTGGGCGGTTTTCCCGGCATTGAGCACCGGCTGGAATTTTTTCATGAAGCGGGCGGCGTTAAATTCTACAACGATACCGCCGCCACCATCCCTGAATCCGCCGCCTCGGCGATTGAAGCGTTCTCCGCCCCCCTTGTGCTCGTTACCGGCGGGGCCGACAAAAAGCTTGATTTTAGCGTCCTCGCGCGGAAAGCCGCGGAGGCTTTTGCGGAAAAACGCCTTGCCCCGCCGGTGCTCCTCGCCGGGACGGGCAGTGAAAAGCTAAAAACCCTCCTGGCCCGGGAAGGCGTCCCCTGGCGGGGTCCCTTCGGCGATCTGGACGCGGCCGTACGGGCGGCGATTGACAGCGCGAAAAGCGGCGGCGCGGTGATCCTTTCACCGGGGGCCGCGTCGTTCGGCATGTTTCTTAATGAATTTGACCGGGGACGGCGGTGGAAAGAAGCGGTCAAGCGGCTCACCTGAAAAAATCATCCGGAGGATATGCGCCCCGGTAAAAATCATCCGGAGGATTGCAGGATTGCGCCGTATCGCCGCCTGCCCCACGCCCTCGCTATTTTGGGGGGCCGCGTGCGGCCGGCGAACGGGTTACCGGGCGGCCTGTGCCGGGGGAGGGATCACCTCAAGGGTTTCGCCCACTTTTTCAAGTACCGATTGGTAGTCAAGCTGGCGGGCACATTTGCGTATATCGGCTATCCGCGTGTCAATATCAAAAGTAAAACGGGTACGGGTCAGGTCGTCGGTGAGTTCCTCGATGCGGAGGCTCCGGCATTCCATGCAAGCCGTTTGCAGGGAAGTGAGTTTTTCCATCAGGGCATCGCGAGTAATGGGCGCCTGAACGCTCTGGAGGGCGGCTTCAATCTTGTCCAGCAGGATGCGGGGGAGGAGCGGCTTTACCATAAAGTCGCGCGCCCCCGAACGTGTCGCCTTCAGAATAACGTCCTGCGTGGCGTGCGAAGTAATAAAAATGACGGGAATAAAATAAAATTTTGCCTGGGAACGGAGATATTCGATATAGGTAAGCCCGGAAAGACCGGGCATTTCCACATCCAGCAGGATCAAATGCACGCTGGTTGTCTTCATAATGGTCATGGCAACTTCCGCGGACTGGGCAAGAAACACCTCATAATTTCCCGAAAGGATCGTTTTTGTCGCGGTCAGGATGGTCGCGTCGTCATCCACCACCAGAATTGTTTTTTTACCCCGCTCAAACATGACCGATATCCGCCTCCAGCATATTCACCCTGGGGTTTGCCCCGCCCCTCCGGCTTGTCTCTTGTTCATTAATTCCACAGTTACGACAAATTATCGTATCGTAACACATTCAGGATCATTATAAAAGATGGTTTCAGGCAAAAGCCAGGGCGAGCAACGTACTGGGTTTTGCGGCTTCGCCGCAAAACCCCAAGCCCAAACCGCAGAGCGGTTTGGGCACTTGACGCCCCGCGCGGTCATATCCTACAATTCATGCAGGAAAACCCATGAATACCGGCACAACACGGGACGCCTCCGGGTATCCCCACGACCGCGCCTATAGTCCCCGCACGCTTGCGGTACACGGGGCGCAGCTTTTCGATCCCGTAACGGGCGCCGTCAGCACCCCGGTGTATCAGAGCGCCACCTTCCGCCATCCGGGACTGGGCCAGTCCACGGGCTTTGACTACACGCGGGTTACCAACCCCACCCGCAAGGCGCTTGAAGATGCCGTGGCCCTTCTTGAAAAAGGGACCTACGGCCTTGCCTTTTCAAGCGGCATGGGAGCCGTGTCCGCGGTTATCAAACTTTTCAGGCCCGGCGATCACCTTATCGTTTCGGAAGACCTGTACGGGGGGACGTACCGCCTCTTTAATGTCTATTACCGCACGTACGGCTACGCCTTTTCCTGGGTCGATACCAGCGATTTTGCGAAGATTGAGGCGGCGATGCGGAGCGAAACGCGGGGAATCTTTATCGAAACCCCCTCAAACCCCATGATGAAGGTAACGGACATAAACCGCGCGGCGGACCTGATCCACAAGCGGGGGGGGCTGCTCGTGGTGGACAATACCTTCCTCTCGCCCTACTTCCAGAACCCGCTGGAGCGGGGGGCGGACATGGCGCTCCACAGCGGCACCAAATATCTGGCCGGGCACAACGACGCCCTTGCCGGGCTTATCGTGCATAACAGCATCGCGCTTGAAGAACCCCTGCGCGGCGTTCAAAAAAGTGAAGGCGCGACGCTCGGCCCCTTCGATTCCTGGCTCACCCTGCGGGGGCTTAAAACCCTGGCGATTCGCATGGAGCGGCAGAACGAAAACGCCGGCCGGATCGCCGGCTGGCTGCGCGCCCATCCTTTGATCGAAAAGGTATTTTACCCGGGATTTTCTGATCACCCCCAATACCGGTTGAGCCGGGAACAGGCGCGGGGGGACGGCGGGATGGTTTCTTTTTACCTCAAAAATCCCGCCCACGCGCCGGCGCTGCTGCGGAGCGTCAGGCTGATTCTCTTTGCCGAAAGTCTCGGCGGCGTGGAGTCGCTCCTGACCTATCCCCTGGCGCAGACCCACCAGGCGATCCCCGAAGCGATGCGGCTTTCCACGGGGGTAAACGAAAAATTGATGCGGCTTTCCGTGGGCATTGAAGACGCGGACGACATCATTGCGGACCTTGAACAGGCGCTCATCGTATGCGCGCGGGAACAGCCGTGAGAATTTCGACCAAGGGGCGCTATTCGCTTGAAGCCCTGCTCTGTATGGCCCTGCTCCCGCCGGGGGAATACGCCAGCACCCGCGCCATTGCCGCGGCGACCGGCATTTCCGACGGCTATCTGGAACAGCTTTTTATTCCCCTCCGCAGGGCGGGAATGCTTAAGGGCGTACGGGGACCGCAGGGCGGCTATACCCTCTCGCGGGACGCGGCGGACATTACCGTGGGCGCGGTGCTCCGCGCCGTGGAAGGCCCCCTCAACCCGGCGGTCTGCGCGGACCCCTGCCCGGAGGAAGCCCGCTGCCGGAGCCGCTATACCTGGACGGAACTGTACCGGGAAATCAACGGCTGCGTTGATTCCATCACCATGGCGGACCTGACGGAAGCCTACGCGGCGCTGGATCAGATCGAGTACACGATATGAAAATCTCTACCCGCGGACGCTACGGGATACGGCTGCTTATCGACCTTGCCGAACACCGCGGCGAATCCCATGTGGCCCTGGAAAAAACCGCCGAACGGCAGCGTATTTCGGTGCGGTATCTGGAACAGGTGGTGATCATTTTGAAGCGCGCGGGCTTTATCCGCTCGGTCAAGGGCGCGTTCGGCGGCTACGCCCTGTCGCGGCCCCCCGGCGAGATCCGCATCGGCGACGTACTCAGGGAGCTTGAGGGCGATATGCTGATCGTGGACCCGCCGCTTCCCGGTGAAAAGGAATCGCGCCTTAAACGCTGCATCCGTACCACGGTATTTGACCGCCTCAACGAGCGCATTGCCGGAATCATTGACCGGCAGACACTCGCCTCTATTGTGGGAACCGTGGACCCGGACAGCTATATGTACTTTATCTAGCGTCTGTCTATAATGTGGACACCTTATAGACAGACTTCCTTGAAAATCGCATTTTCGCAGCCTAAAGGCCAAGAAAATGCAGTGTCTGTCCGCAAAGTAACCGGCTTTGTGGACAGACACTATCCGGCGCGGCCTTCGCCGGTTACTGTTGTCCGCCGCCCGCCCCAGCCCTGCGAGCGGCTTAGCCAATGGCGAGCAGGGATTCATCGAGCTGTCCCCGGGCGCGGAGTTCGTCAAAGAAAGCGGCGTACTTTTTGTCCGATTTGGCGATATGATTCAACACCCAGTTTTGCAGGAATTTGGCGAATTCCAGAGGGACGAGTTTCTTTCCTTCTTCAAACGCCTTGACATCGCGGAGCACTTCGGCCACAAAATTCTCGTGTTCCTTTTTGTGGGGCAAATAGTCCGGAAACTTGAGCCGCTCCATGATGATTTCCTCCGTGGTAAAGTGGGTTTTTACATACTTTACCGCTCCCTGAATTACCTTCATAAAAAAAACTTCCGCGTCCGCGCCGCCTTTTTCCACGCCAAGGGCGAGTTCATTGGTCATGCGGATCAGTTCCTTATGCTGATCATCAATCAATGTAACGCCTACCGAATAGGCGTCTTCCCATTTTACCGTTAATTTTTCCGCCATGTTTAATCCTTTAGCAGTATATATAATACATTTTGAACAACGCCATTGAGTATCCCACACCCGGGCGGAAAAAACAAGAGCGTTGTCCGAAACCGCGCCGGCCTGGTATTTCCGCCCGGCCGGGCGTACCGGTCCTGCGGTTTGGGTAACCGGACCGGGCTTCGGTTACCGGCGCAGTCCGGCGGCAGCTTCGCGGAAGGCGCGCGCGCAGAACCGGGGCTCCCGTTCCGGAACGCGCCGGGAGCCGTACACCGGGGCGGACGTAAAACCGGGAAGAAGCGCATGGTTTGTGTTTCAGTCTTTCTCTATTTTCTAAAAATATACTTCACATTTTTTCGTTTCTTGTATACAATCGCCCATGATAAACATAATTTCCAACAGGTTGGCTTCACCACTTAAAGGCACAAAAAGTCCGCAAACCGGAACAGGCGGCGCATTATGACCGTCTGGCAGCGGCGTATTATCGCAATGTTTATCAAACGTTATTTTTTCATTTCGTCAAAATTCACAAAAGCAAAAACGATGACTCCCGGGCGGTCCGTTTTGCGCCTTGCCATGGATCAGTTGTTTCCCGAAGGTTTTGAAAACGCGAAACCTTCCCAGCAGAAGCTGTTTCTCGCCGCGGCAAAGGAACTGGAAGCGCAAAAAGTTATCTCGCTTTGCCGGCGAAAGGGGGACCGCATCAACAGCCTTGTCTGCCTCAACATAAAAAAACTGTCTTCGCTTGCCGGCAAGAAAATGCCTCCCGATCATCTGCTCGCGGCCCGCCATGCCGCGGGTATTGCCGGCGGCACCGCGGGCGGTATTTCGGGTGAACTTTTTGGCATTGCGTATGGAGAAGCCAAAAGCGGCGCGCGGCACAAGACCGGCGATGACGCGCAGCCGTTTTTTCGTTTTATCGCGGATAATTTAACCGAGTTTGATATGCAGCGGGGCGCCGACGCGCGGGCGGTGGAAGATTTGGCCCTGCTCTACCGGTCCATTGCCGCGAATCCCGGACGGGTTACGTCCCGGGCGTTTTCGATTTTCCTGTTCCACGACGTGAACCGCATTGAACAGCTCAAAAGCGTTTTCGCGCCGATTTTTGGCCGGGCGCGCAAACTGGCAATACCGGTTCCGGCGATCATCTTTCCCGGAGAGACCACATCGGAAACCATGGCGGGCGGCAACCTGATTTTTTTGGTGGGACGGCACGGCGCGGAAACGCGCATCGCCACCAAAGGCGCCATTCTGGGGGTGCCTGTTTCAACGGCCCGGGAAATACGGCATGTCCAGGCCGATACGCACCGGCTCCATGCGCGGAACGCGGGGCGGCCGCCGTCGGTCCTTATGCTTGAAAACAAGGAAATTTTCTACGCCCTTACGGAAGGCTCTTCCACGTCCCTCGCGCCGGGCCTCCACTATGACGGCTTTTTGTACACCGGCGGTTACCCCAACCGGGCAACGGGCATGCTCGTACAGCTTTTTTCCCGCGCGGGCTTTTCCCTGTACCACGCCGGAGACCTTGACCCCCACGGCATCCTTATCCTGCAGGACCTCCGGAAAATCGCGGGCCGGCCAATAACGCCGGTTCTGATGGACGCGGCCACCTTTGACCGCTACCTCCCCTGGGGCAAAAAACTTCCCTCGTCCTCAATAGGCCACCTCGCGCTCGTAGACGGGGATTTCGCGGCGCAGTCCGGCGTCGAGGCCCTGCTCCGGCGCATCCACGAAACGGGGAAAGGCATTGAACAGGAAGTTATTGATTACCGCGTATAGGGAAACGGCCCGGCGGTGGACCCCGCGGCGGCCTCCGGGTGGCCGCCGCTTCGTATTGTTTGAACTATACGCCGCTGTTGCATTATACTTCTTTCAAAAGACTCTTTTCGAAACCCGGTCTGTTCAAAAACAGCCCGCACAATGTGGCAGTCTCGCCATACCGGCGGCGCCGTATACGGCGCGCCTTGCATCATCCGCGTTCCGAAAAACAAAATTTCCCGGACGGCCGCTCCGTAACGCGCCGCCCGGACACACAAAAAGGAAAAATCATGCGTTATACGATGGACGAGTCCTTTCTCACCGGGTACGGGATGGTTGATTCCCAGCACCGGCAGCTTTTTGACGCGATAAACGCGCTGCTTGCGGCCTGTGAAAACGGCTCCGGCGAAGACGAACTGAAAAAAAGCCTCGATTTTCTTACCGATTATACGGTTAAGCATTTTTTTGACGAGGAACAGTTTCTCAAAAAGCACGGCTTCTCCGGCCTGGCCGCCCATAACCAGTACCACGAGACGTTCAAAAAAACCGTAGCGGACCTTGCCCATGAGTTTATCCTCAAGGGCGTTTCCGCCGCGCTGATTCAGGCGGTCAAGGATAAAATAGGAAGCTGGCTTATCGATCACATCAAGGGGCAGGATTTCCGCTGGGTAACGGAGCTGAAAGAAAAGCATCCGGACCTTTTCACCGCGCCGTCATTACCCTCAGCGCCGGTATCGCCACTATCAGCGCCGCCAATCCCGGCGGCGGCAATCCTGGCGGCGGCGCCCGCGCCGGGACAGCGCTATGTAATGGATAGTTCCTTTTTTACCGGCTGCGAACTGGTTGACGCCCAGCACGGGCAGCTTTTTGAAGCCATCAATACCCTGATAGATGCCTGCGAAAACGGGTCCGGAACCGAAGAACTCAAATCAAGCCTCAACTTCCTTTCTGACTACACGGTAAAACATTTTTTTGATGAAGAACAGATGCTCAAAAAACACGGCTTTTCCGGCATGGCCGATCACAACCGGTACCATGAAGCGTTCAAAAAAACTGTCAGGGATCTTGCGCACGAGGCGATTCTCAAGGGCGTTTCCGAAAGCCTGATCCGGGAAGTACGGGACAAAATCGGGAACTGGCTTGTTGAGCATATCAAGGGGCAGGATTTCCGCTGGACAAAGGAACTGCGCGAAAAAGCGCCGGAACTGTTCAGCGCGCCGCCCGCCCGCCCGGTCCACAAAGGCCCGGCCGTTGCCAACGGCCCGGCCTCTGGAAGCGGCCCGGCCACCGGCAGCGGCCAAACCGGCAAAGCGCCCGTCCCGGATACACGGCCCGCTCAAGCGGCCGCCGCCGGGAAAGCGCCCGCAAACACCGCCGCTACGGCGGATCCCGCCCAAAAAAAGCGCGGCGTCCGCATTTTCCCGGCGGCTGTTTCGCGGGGTTCATCAAGCATCCGCCACAAGATTTTTTCCCTCATTCTGATCCTTTCGCTGGCCTCGTTTGTGGGCTTCGGCATCTTTGTCTACAACGGCGGACAGATGCAAAGCATTACCCGGACCGTTACGGAGCGGTACCATGACGCCCTCGCGGGTAATGCGTTCAGTGAATTTAACGGTTTCCTGGACGCCATCGAAGCGCGCTCGGGCATCTCCCAGGATTTGGGGGAAACTTTTTATATGCTGAAAGATACCCTCAGCCGCGCCGAACTTACGGACATCATGACCGCCGAATACCATGCGGCGTTCGCCCGCGAAACGGCCCTCCTCGGCGGCGGGGCGTTTTACGAACCCTACGCCTTTTATCCCGGCGTGTACGATTTTCACTATTTTGCCAGCAAGAACCTTGCCGCGGGCACAATTCCCCCGGAGCGGGACGTAACATGGGCCGGCAGTGAGTGGGAATGGGACGTGGATACCTATGCGGAGGGCTGGTACCAAATCGCCCTGCCCGCAGGCTGGAACCGCGCGATTCCCCGGGAAAACCGCGCCTACTGGAGTGAACTGTATGTGGATACTTCGGTTAATGTGCTTATGGTATCGGTGTGCCTGCCCATATACAGCCGGGAAAAACGCATGGTGGGGGTGGCCACGGTGGACGTGTCCCTCGCCACACTCGAAGAAATGGTCGCGTCTTTCGCCCTGCCCACGCCGTCCGCGAAAATAGCCGGATTTTCCACGATAAACAAGGCTGTCTTTGCGCTGAGCGGAAGCGCCCATACCGGCATCGCCCCCTACCGGGCCAATACCTGGCTCGCGGAACTTGGTAACCTTAAACCGGGGGACCGGTACGAAAACCCCGGCTTCGTGCTTGACGGCGAACGGTACACGCTCATCGCGGAAGTGCACAATTCGGGGATGGGGCTGGCGTTCCTGATTCCCAACGCGGAAAAATACGAAGCGGTAGACGCCCTCCAGCGGGGGAACCAGATCACCGCCATCGCCATCGCCATCGTTATGGCCGTCATCATTCTGATCGTGCTGTTGGCCCTGACGGGGTGGATTGTGCGCCCCATTCGCGCGGCGTCGGAAATGCTGCAAAATCTTGCGCGGGGCGATTTAACGGAAACCATCACGGTTACGGGAACGGGAGAACTGGCGGAAATGACGCGCCTGCTCGGCCAGACGCAGGAGGGGCTGCGCGGCCTGGTCATGGCGATAAGCGGGAAAGCCGCCGCCCTTACCGCCATCGGAACGGAACTGCAAAACATGATGGAAGGCGCGGTTGAGGTGGTGAACCGGATCCGGTCAAGCACCGAGGACATGAAACTAAAATCCGCGAATCAGGCCGGCGGCGTCGTCAAAACCAACGCGACCATGACGGACATTATTTCCGGCATCGAAATACTGAACAGCCACATTGAGGAACAGTCCGGCAGTATTGTACAATCGTCGTCGTCCATCGAGGAGATGATTGCCAACATCACGTCGATCACCGCGCGCCTCGCCGAAAACGAAGACGATCTTCACCGCCTCCGGGAAGCGTCGTCCCAGGGAAACAGCGCGCTCCAAAAAGTGTCCGCGGATATTCAGGAAGTTTCCAAGGAGTCGGAGCGGCTGCTTGAAATTAACCGGGTGATTCAGAGCATCGCAAGCCAGACGAACCTCCTGGCCATGAACGCGGCGATTGAGGCGGCGCACGCCGGAAATGTGGGCCGGGGATTTGCCGTGGTGGCGGACGAAATCCGCAAACTTTCCGAATCTTCAAGCGCGCAGGCGAAAACGGTGTCGGCGGTGCTTAAAAATATCAAGGACGCGCTCGAAGGCATCAGCGGCTCGACGCTGGCGTCGCTTAAACAGTTTGAGGAAATCGACACGGGATTTGAAACGGTTTCCACGCAGGGAATGAGCATCCGCGCCTCCATGGAACAGCAGGACGCGGGGAACAAGGAAATTCTCTCCGCGATGGAAGCCTCCACCGGCATTACCCAAAAGGTCCACACCAGGGCGGTGGAGATTCAGAGCGCGAGCCGCCTGGTCATCAATGAGGGGAAAAATCTCGAAGCCCTGACCGGGGACGTTACCGGCGCGATCAACGAGATCGCCGGAGGTATTGATGAGATCAACGCGGCCATAGAGCGGACAAGCGAAATCAGCCGGAAAAACCGCGCGGATATCGGCGTACTTCTGGAAGAAATCAGCAAATTCAGGGTCTAGTGCCCAAGCCGCCCACCATCCGCATCCATGCGGATGGTGGGCTTGGGTTTTGCGGCAAAGCCGCAAAACCCTGGGACATTGCTCGTACCCGGTTAAATCCGCATCCTTGCGTATTTAACCGGGGGGCCGGGGGCCTTTTGCCGGAGGCAAAACCCCGCCCTTCCTGCCCACCATCCGCGTCCATGCGGATGGTGGGCAGGACAGTGCTCGTACCCGGTTAAATCCGCATCCTTGCGGATTTAACCGGGGGACAG
>JAITGJ010000125.1 GCA_031280705.1 Spirochaetaceae bacterium | reverse complement strand
CAAGCAGGGTTCCGGCGCGGCTCAACAGTTTGGTAATATCATCGCCGCTTTCGGTTATCGAGGTGAGTCCCCGCACGGCAAGTTCCTTCGCCTCCGGGGTGCCCCGCCGGGGAATAACGGCCCCTTCATCAAGCCGGGCCGTGCCCAGTCCGGGGTAAAACAGGAAGCGGTTCCCCAGGCCGATGGGGCTTGCCTGGAGTTCGACCAGGGAGCCTTCGGTTACCCGCGCGGCGTACTCCTCAAAAATGACAAAATCGACCTCCACCCGGTCCGTGGGCAGGAGGAGGCGGCCCTTGACGGTTCCGACGGCAAAGCCCCGGTACTGTACTTCCATATTGGGGGAAATTCCCGCGGCGCTGTCAAAGTGCGCCCGGTAGCGGCTGTCCCGGGAAAACCAGCGCTGGCTGCGCCCCAAAAACACCATCACCGCGACCAGGGAGAGAAACGCGAAGATGACCAAAGCGCCGACAATCTGTTCGGCAAACCGTATCCTAAAACGCATCAGGCCGTCCCGTCTTCCACCATCATCTGGACAAGGGCATTGCCGGAAATTTCGCTTCCCTCCAGTTCCATCACTTTTTTACCACCCGCAACCATAATAACATAATCGGCGAGGTTCGTAACAACTTCCAGATCGTGGCTGATAAAAATGATCGTGTTTCCCGCCGCCCGGAACTGCCGGACCAGCGTAATAAGCCGCCGGGCGGCATCGTCGTCCAGCGATTCGGTCCATTCATCCAGAAAGAGCAGGGAAGGGCGGCACAGCATGGCGCGGGCAAAGGCGATAAGTTTTTGCTCGCCCATGGAAAGGAGCGCGGGGCGGATATCGAGATTCTTGCGGTAGCCCGCCTGGAGGGTTACTTCCCGGATACGCCGCCGCCGTTCCTCCGTCCGCATCTCTGGATAATGGATCCGCAGGGGAAGGTCCAGCGTCTCGCTCAAATTCCGGTTTGCCCACAGGGCCGAATCCTGAAACACCATGGCCGCCTCCCGGCGAAACACGAGATTCTGGGCGCGGTTCATGGCGGCGATATTCCGGTCCCGGTACAAAACCTCCCCGCGCGCGGGCACGAGGAGGCCCGCGGCCAGTTTAAGGACGGTGCTTTTCCCGCCCCCGGACGGCCCCACCAGCGCGGTGGACCGCCCCTCGGCAAATTGGGCGGAAAAATCTTCAACAATCACGGCGTTTTGGGCGTGGAAACTTACCTTTTTAAGCTCGATAACCGCATTCGCCATCATAATCCCACATTGATATAATACGCCGCGGAAAGCAGCAGCTCCGCGCCGATGCAGAGTTCAAACGACGACGTTACCGCCTGGAGTCCCGCCACGGGGATTTCCGTGCTGGCCCGCTCCACGGAGAAGCCCTTAATCAGCGCGACCGTGGAAATAATCATGCCGAAAACAATGCTTTTGACCATGGAGAGGAGCAGATCGTACAGGGTAAGGTGATGAATCAGATTGCCAAAGTAGACCGCCGCCGGAAGGGGGTTGAATATCCGCGCCACCAGATACGATCCGCCCAGGCCAAAAATCGAAAAATAAAAATTGAGGAAAAACAGGGAAACCGTAACCGCGATAAACCGGGGCGCGGCGAGGTGCTCTATTGGGTCCGCGCCCACCGAAATATACGCCTCCACCTCGTGGGAAATGACCATGCCGGCAACCTCCGTAGCGATGGCCGTTGCGGAGCGGGCAATAATGATAAAGGCGGAGAGGAGGGGCCCCAGTTCGCGGGTAATGATCATGATAAGGAGCGGGTAGATAAGCTGTTCCTGGGAGAACCCCGAAAGGAAAGGCATTCCGTACAGGATAACCGCCGCGCCGATGCCCAGGGCGAGAAAACTGCTGACTCCCAGGGCCTCCACAAAGGTAAAAAGAATCTGCATAATAAGGGTGTGGAAGGAGGCGCGTCCGCGGACCATAAAAAAGGCGGCCTCCTTCAGGGTTTTGATGAAAAAGCCAAGGTTGTACAGCGAACGGGAAATGTGCCGCAATGCTCCGGTAAGGATATTCATCGCTTCCAGATTACCATACCGGGCGGCAAGAGAAAACCCGCCCCGCCGCCGTGGCCTCCGCCGGGCAGCGGCCATTGGGGGATTCTTTAAAGTTATTGTACAACGCCGGTGAAAAAAACGGCGTTATCGCCGATACTATAGATTAATAGATGAAAGCGGGAACCGCCGCCTGCAATGGTGAGCGGGGGTTTCCGGCACGGCCCAGGAGTAACAGATTTGCCCCAGGAAACACTGATAAAGACCGGCGGCCCCCAAAAAAAGCGCCGCACGACCCGATCCATCCGCGTTACGATACTGCTTACCCTGGGGCTGGGCATGGTGTGCTTTATCGCCCTTTTTATGGCCCTGGTCCGGAGCATTCTGCCCTTCCTGATCTCAGGCGGCGGCATCGCGAACCTTCCTGCGGAAACCGTATCGGCGCTCAACTGGATCATCATGCTCCTTTCGATTCTGGTGATCCTTTTTCTGTACCTCCTTTACTGGATCATGGTCAGCCTGGTGCTGGGGCCCATCGGGACGCTCACGCGGGAGGTGCACCGCATAACCTCCGCCACGCGGCTCAGGCTGGACCGCTACAATCACTACGGGGAAATTAAATCACTGTCAGGCTCAATAAACGACATGGTGGAAAAACTGTCGCAGTCAACCATGTCAACGGGCGTGTTCCGCAGTATTTTCAACGGCCTTGACGCGTTCCTTTTTGTTTCCGATCCGGAAAACTTCGAAGTTTTTTTTATCAACGACTCCATGAAAAAGGCGTTCAGCCTTGACGAGCGGGCCATCGGCAGAAAATGCTGGGAAATTTTCGAGGAGGGGCAGAGCGCCCCCTGTGCCTTTTGCCCCGTCCCCCGGCTCAAGGCGGATCCCGCGGGGAGCGTCGTGTGGGAAGCGTACAACGGCAAAACCCGGCGCTACTACAAGCACACAAGCGGCCTTATCGAGTGGAGCGATCACACCAAGGCCCAGCTTCAGCACAGCATTGACATTACCGCCCTCAAGCAGACGGAGCAGGAACTGATCGCCGCCAAGGAGCAGGCGGAAGAATCCAGCGCGGCAAAGACCGATTTTCTGGCGCGGATGAGCCATGAAATGCGGACGCCGCTTAACGCGATAATCGGGATGACGGCCATCGCGCGGCAAAACCCCGCCGACCACGAAAAGATCGCCTACGCCCTCCCCAAAATAAACGAAGCGTCAACACATTTACTGTCGCTCATTTCCGACGTGCTTGACATGGCCAATATCGAATCGGGCCGCCTTGAACTTGTGGACAGGGAATTCGATCTGGAAAAGATGATACGCCATGTGGCGGACATGATGGCGTTTCGCCTGGACGAAAAATTCCACCACTTTGAGGTGCATATTGACGAGCATGTGCCCGCCGTCATTGCCGCCGACGATCAGCGCCTCTCCCAGGTGCTTACGAACCTGCTTTCCAACGCGATCAAATTTACTCCCCCCCACGGGCGCATTACGCTCAGCGTGCGGGAGGTTTCCGGGGATTATATTTACAGCGGCCTTCGTTTTGAGCTTGCGGACACGGGGGCCGGCATACAACCCGGCCAAATGGAGCTTATCTTTGCCCTCTTTGAACAGGGTGAGGGAAAGTTTAACCGGAGATACGGCGGCACGGGGCTGGGACTCGCCATCTGTAAAAGCATTGTGGAACTTATGGGCGGGGAAATCCGCGCGGAATCGGAGCCGGGCAAGGGCGCGACGTTTATTTTTGAGGTTAATGTCCTTCGGGGGGCGGAACTGCTCGAGGCGCTTGTGGAAGAGGACGGCGCGGATGAAAACGCCGGGCCGGACGCCGGGACAGCCGCCGTCCCGGACACCGGGCTGGAAGCCGGGCCAAATACGGCAGCGGACGCCGGTGCAGCGAGCGCCGGTTCAACGAGCGCCGGTACGGCGAACGCCGGTACGGCGAACGCCGGTACGGCGAACGATACGGGCGGGATGCCTGATTTTACGGGCAAAACGCTGCTCCTTGCCGAAGACATTGAAATCAACCGGGAAATTGCCGTGGCGCTCCTTGAGGACACGGGCGTTGCCATTGACTCTGCCGCAGACGGTGCGGAAGCGTTCAGGCTTTTTGCCGAAAATCCGGGCAAGTACGACGCGATACTGATGGATATACACATGCCGGGCATGGACGGCCTTGAAGCCACCCGCAGTATTCGCGCGCTTGAGGCGGAGCGGGCCGGGGCGGGAGCGGCCGTAACCCCCATACCGATTATTGCGATGACGGCGAATGTGTTTCAGGAAGACATTGAAATGTGTCTCCAGGCGGGCATGAACGGCCACCTGGGGAAACCCATTGATCTGGAAAAAGTGCTGGAAACCCTCAGCCACTGGCTTTTGGCCGTCCCCCAGCCCTGACCGCGTATGACCCGCGGAGCAGTGCCGGAGAAGCCGCCCGGCGTTCCGCGCTACATACCCAGAAGCTCGTTGTCCAGCCGCGCCTTGCTTTCGTTATCAATGATATTTTTATCAAGCAGAATGCCGTTAAGCACCCCAAGGTATTTTTTGAGGTGGCCAAAGTGGTTTACCTTTATCTCATCAAGTTCCGTGCGGAGACCGTCTACTTCCGTGCGGATACCGTCTACTTCCATGCGGAGAGCGGCGATGTCTTCTTTGGTGGCCAGTTTCTCCATGAGTTCGCTGAGGAGGGTTTGCCGGAAGCCGTGTTTGAGGAAATCGAGACCGTGCCGGGAAAAGCCTACCATAAACATGATAACCGCCACAAGCGCGGCCACGAGAAAAAGCGTTGCTGCCACCGGAGGAAAGCCGGTAACGATGGTATTCAACACATCCCAGCCAGTCATAATATCACCTTTATATATTGACTATACCCCCTCCCCCCGTCTCAGGTCAAGTGCTCCTGCCCAACATCCGCATCCATGCGGTTTGGGCGGGGGGGGGGGGCAATGACGGAAGGGGTCAGTGGTCATTTTTCAAAAAAATGTCT
>JAITGJ010000122.1 GCA_031280705.1 Spirochaetaceae bacterium | reverse complement strand
CACCGCTTCTTCCTTCGCCTCGTCTTTGGCGAGCCGTTTTGCCGTGGAATTGTCCGCTTCGTAGGCGGTCCGGGCGGTCAAAAAGGCGTTTATCTTGCCCAAAACCGCCGTACACTCGGCCGGATCCCAGCCAAAGGCGGCGATTTTCGCCGTATCGGCCAGCGCCGCCGCCCATTTTTGGGACAAATCGACTAAATCCTGCTCCCTGGTGGGTATCCAATCACCTCCGGGCATATACACCTCCCTGGCTTCCCGCCTTCTTTGAAACGTTTCCCGTGGGCTGTGGAACTTTTCCAGCCGCCTTTGGAACTTCCCCAGCCGGCGGTAAAACTTTGCCAGCCGCCTTTGGAACCTTCCCAGCCGGCGGTAAGACTTTGCCAGCCTACTTTGGAACCTTCCCAGCCGCCTGTGGAATCTTCCCAGCCCACTTGGGAACCCTTCCAGCCGCCGGTATGTTCCCCGCGGGGACATCTTGGGGGCTCAAAAAGGTTCGTTCAGTATAGCCTGTCTTTACGAAGGAAACAAGGGGGAGCATACCATATATTAAGGTAACACCGCGCCAGAGACGCACCCCGCTCCCGGGCGGCGCTGATTGCGCCATATATGGCGAATTCCCGGTTGAATAAACCGGCGCTTCCCTAGCGGCGAAAAGCGCTGAGAATGAGACCGGCAAAGAAAAGGTTGAGCGCGATCCCGCACAAAAGCAGCAGCCACGACGCTATTTCGAGCGCGTAGGCCCGCACGGTAAAGCGCCGGGCAAGTTTTTCCGGGTCGCCGGGAAGCGTGCCCCAGGTTGCCTGGGGGTCATCCGGCGCGGCGACAAACTCCCCGGCCCCCGCGTCTTTTTTCAGCGCGCCGAATACGTACCAGCGGCGGGGGCGCGCCTTTACAGCGGATTCCGGCAAGACGCGGGGGAGCGCGCCGCTTTCCATGCGCCGCGCGGTTTCGTCATCGTCAAGAAACATACCGGCATACGGTTCCCCGCCGGGCAGCGCGGTCCGCCCTTCCTTGTCCGCAAGGTAGCGCAGGGGAAGCAGGGCGAGGTCCCGCCAGGCCCGGAACAGCCGGGCCTGCCACCAGAGCCGCCGGTACAGGATCGTGAACAAAAAGGCCGGTGGAATCAGCGGCAGGACCGGCAGGCACAGGGCCGCGATGGCGGCGGCCACGGTCGGCTGAAACACCGGACGGCGGATATAGTTCAAAAGAACGATAAATTGGGAAAACGCCCCCAGCGCGAGCGCATAGGGGGTAAGCGTATTCCAGTATTCGTTCCGCCGCCGCCCCGCCCGGATGGCCCGCGCCGTCAGGGACCGGTCCGGGCCGTCGTACAGGATCACGAGCAGGGGGCGCTCCCGGCTTGAGACAAAGGCGGGCCGCCCTTCCACCCGCAAAAGCTGGCCCCCCACATACACCCGCGCCCCGCCGCTCAAGCTGGCAAGCTGTTCCCACTTGATGCGCTGGGGGGTTTCCCTGCCGGGTTCGTAGGCCGCGGGATTTTCATCATGTTCGGGAAGCACATAGGTCAAAGCGCCGTCCAGCGCCACCGGAACGGTAAGGTTATCGTTTTTGATCCAGAGAAAACCGCCGCCCGCGCCGTTTTTGCCGGACAGAGACTCAAAACTTCCGATAAACCGGAACTCCTTCCCCTCCCCTTCCCACCGCGCGGCATAATCCAGAAAGGGACGGAGGCGAAGCTCGTCATAGCGGCGGCGGAAAAGCCGCCAGGCGCGGCGGCCCCAGAAAGCGCCCGCCACGGGAACAATGCCGTTCCAGAACAGGGCGAGCGCGCAAATGATAAATAAATCGAGAATCCTCACCGGTCCGGCCCCCCGCGCGGCGCCGGTGGCGGAAATGCCGCTTTCACGCTATTATTCCCCCATGAGTGATTTTGCGTTACGCCCCCTCGTAGTCGGCGGCGTATCCACCAACTGCTGGGTCGTCCCCCTGGACGATTCCGGCAAAACCCGCGCCGGGGAGGCTGAAACCGGACAGGCCGGAACCGGTCAGGCCGGAACCGGCCAGGCCGGGATCGGCCAGGCCGCCGTTATCGACCCCGGCGACCGGGCCGATCGCATTATAGCACGGCTGCGGGAATTAAACTGCGCTCCCGCGTTCATCCTCCTCTCCCACGGGCATTTTGATCATCTCGCGGCCCTTGTGGACCTTCTTGCCGCCTTTGGGCCGGAGGGCGGCCAAACGGCGCCCCTGGTCGCCATTCACGAAGATGACGGCTCATATCTGGGAGAGGGCGCCTACGAAGTCCACGCCGCAAGTTTCCGGGCCGCCGCGGGGGACGCGTCCTTTGTTGACAACCTCTGGAAGCCCCTGCCCGCCGCGTCCCGGCTTCTTAAAGACGGGGACCGGGTGGGGCCGTTTACCGTTTTGCATCTTCCCGGCCATACGCCCGGTTCCGCGGCCTTTTACTGGGAAGAACGAAACCTGCTTTTTACGGGGGATACCCTGTTCGCGGGGGGATACGGCCGCACGGACCTTCCCGGCGGCAGCGCGGAGCGCCTCGCGGCAAGCCTTTCCCGGCTGCTTTCGATGGACGGCGGCGCCGGCGTGTTTCCCGGCCACGGCGAAACCACCACCATCGGGCGGGAGCGGCGGTACTATTCCGGGTAAGGCGCTCCGCCGCCCGCGCCGCGGCCCGGCGGCGGCGGGCATACCGCCCGGTGCGGGCCGCTCAGGGAACACGCGCCGCAGCCCGGCGGTGGCGGGTATACCGCCCGGTGCGGGCCGCTTTATTTTTGCAGCGCTTTTATTACTGTTTTTTCAATAAATGATTCAAATCCTTCTTTGGTAAAATGCTCCCCGTCTTCCAGTAATTCCAGTTCACCATGGGGCAGCAATTCCGCCGTCCTTATTACCATTCCATAGGGGCCGTCTTTTTTACTGTGCCGCATGAATACCCTGCTGTTTATTTCAGGCAGTTTGAAGCCCCAATCCCTAAAGCGTATTCGTATATTCTGCGCTTCGCCAAAGCAATTGTTTGCCATTGAGTCCTTTATGGCATTATTTTCCAGCGCGGCTTCCGGGAGGCCGGCGAAAAATGCTTCATGGGCGGTCTTTTGACATTCCGCCATCGTCAAATCATTCGAAACGGGAACGGGCCAGTCTTTTTGCACTTCCGCATCATATAATGCCGGGACGCCGCTGTACACATATATATTTCTTGTTTTTTCCGGGCACGCTTTGGCGGCGGCGTATCCATAGGGAGCGCCCGCGGAAATACTTAAAACATCAAATTCATCAAGGGCCAAATATTCCGCCAGCTTTGACACTATAATTCCGTATTCCAGCATATTGCGCAATATAACGGGGGACGATTCTCCGTAGCCGGGCCGGGCAATATAGATAATCCGCGCGTACGGTTCCAGTTTTTCAAATAGATCAATATCTTTTATGCTGGCGATTGCGCCATGCTGAACGAGTATGGGAAACCCCCGGTCATTGCCAAAATCATTATATGCGAGTTTCTCTTTGCCGTTATATACAAAAAACTGTATCATGGTTCATTTTCTCCCCTGATTTTCCGGCGTTATTTTTTGGGGCAAGTCTGTCGAACCTGCGCAAAACTTGATTGGTTTTGCACAGGCTCTGTCTCACTGCGGAGAACCGCGCGCACCGGCGGCTAATTGTGCCGCACAAAGGCGTCGCGGTAGCCGCGCACCCGGAACCGCTCAAGAAGCGCGCCGCTTTCGCCCAGATTGACCGGACCCAGGAGGAGGCGGTAAACGGCGCGGCCGCCGCTCCCGCCCGCCTGAATCACCAGCGGCCAGGCGCTTCCCAGCCGGGATATTTCTTCTTCCACCCGGCGGACCTCCCGCCAGGCGCCCAACTGGAGATAGTATTTTCCACGTTCAAGTTCACTGATAACCGGCGCGGAAAACCGCGCAGGCGCGGGAACTAACTGTCCGGAGGCGTCTTCGTTACCGGGGAAAGGCGCTTCGTCCGTACCGGGAAAGGAATCCCCGGCAACATACGAACCGGACGCCGCCGTGTCTTCATCCCCGGCTTCCATCACATCCGGGGCGGCATCGTAAGGAGCATTGCCCTGAATGGCGCCGCCAGAAATGACGCCGTCTTCTCCGGCGCGCGCATTTCCCCGGGCGATGGGAGAAACTTCCGGTTCCAGCACCAAAGCGGACGGTGAAGCGTCCCGCGCACCCCGTTCCGGAACCGGCGGAATGATCAAGTCTTCGGGAATGACCGCCGGCTGATCCTCTCCTCCGCCCTGCCGGGTGATGGGAGGAACCTCCATTTCCGGGGGAAGGTCCGTAAAAGGATACGCGGGAACGCGGTTTTCCGCGGGAACCAGCGTAAGCCGGGAATCAGGCGGCTGTTCCGGCGCGGTTACCGTCCCGCCGGGCAGGTAAAGCGGCCCGCCGTCCCGTTCCGGCGCGGAGCTGTTCCAGGGATCTTCCGGCCGCGCGGCGGACAAAGAAGGCGTTTCGGCAGCGCCCGGCGCCGCCTGTTCGTGGATGCCCGTGAATGACCGGCCCGTCCCGGGCAGTTCCGGTTCGGGAGGGCGTCCCGTTGCCGGTCTTTCCGGTTCGGCGGTCCAGCCCCAGGCGGAAAATTCAGGATAGTGCAGGGGCGCGGACGGGGCGGGAGTTTCCCCGGCAAGGGGGGGCAGGTCCACAATCAAATCCGCAAGCGGAGGATTGGGGGCGATGGGCCGCGCGCCGTCCGTATTTTCGTGTTCCGGCCCGGAAACAGCCGGCGGCACGGGAACGGTCTCCGCCGGAAGCGGGGGGGGAAGCTCCACGCTCACGCCGGCGGCGGCCAGAGCCGCGCGCGGATCAAAATCAGGATCGCCGGTATTCACCCCCTGCCCAAAGCGCGAAAAAGCGATGGGGTCAGAGGGCATGGTCATCCTGACACGTCCAATGGAACGGCTCTGCAGGCCGATAGCCCGCGCCGTATCCCGCGAAACGACCGCGAGAAGCCCCGGAGCGTCAAGCGCCGCGGCCACAATTACCCGGATCGTCCGTCCCGTTTCCAGATTGGTAACGTCAACCACGGTATTCCGGGGAAACGATCGCGTAGCGACATAGTAACCCTCTTCGGGGAGTTCCCCGTTAAGGCTCACCGCGGCGGCGCCTTCCCAAACGGAAACACCGCTTACCAGCAGCGCAAGAATCAGCACACCAAAAATCGCGCCCGTTTTTTTTATCATCATCGTCATCATCGTACCCTTAATGACAGCCTTGACGGACTCCTAGAAATGGGGGAGCAGCATCCGCGCGGCCTCCCGCGCGTTGGCCAGGTGATCGGTTTCCAGCGTTTTTCCCGGAGCGGGAAAGCGCGTTACGGCGACAAGCCGGTAGGGAGTAACCCTGAACATTTTCAGTTCCGCCCACACGGGACGGGGCGCGCCCGTTCCGGTGTAACCTTCATAATTCAACAGTACCAGAATGAAGTAATCCACGCCGCCCTCGCCGGCCGCGTATAAATCGTCCATACATTCCGCCGGGACTTCGCCCGCGGCAGCGGCAAGCCGGGCAAGGGGGGCGTTGCTCACAATGTGCCCCGCGTCAAAAAACGTGTCCATGAAACCCGTTTCCCAGCGAATGGACGCCTCGGCCAGGGGAGCGGCAAGGGGAAGCGCGGTCTCGGCAATCATAACCGAAACGGTATACGCGTTAAGCGGAAGCGCGAATAACGCAAAAAAAACCGGCAGCACAAAACGGGTTACCTTCATGGAAGCCTCCACTTACCCTATCGGCGGAATCCAGAGCCGCCTATAGCGTTTTAAGCGGGAGCGGCGTCCCGGCGCGGCGCGGCGCGCTATTCATAATTCCGCAGGGTGTCCAGTTCCCGTTTCGCCGCGCGGCGCACCGTTTGGGGGCGGTCCGCCATTTCCAGGGCGCTAAGGAGCCGTATGCCCGCTTCGCTTAACGGCGGGCCGGAAAACCGGCAGAGCGCGCCCGTGGCCGCGGCGGTGGCAAGGAGCACCTGTTCGTCCCGGTAGTAAACGGGACCGTAGATCAGGGCGGCAAACGCCCGGAGCGCGCCGCCGGAAGGATCAAGCCCAATTTTGCCGATGGCTTCCGCGGCGGCGGATTTGACCACCGGGTCCGGGTCCCGCTCGTACAGGGAGATAAGGAAGGGCAGCGTTTCACGGGAGCCGAGACGGCCCAGGATTTCAAGCGCCGCGCGCCGGTGGGTAAGGAGGATGGGGTCGTATGGCTCAATCTCCCGCCGGGCCCGTGAGGGCAGCGTGTCCCGGCCCAGATTGGAGGCAATTTCCATAAGATACCCCAGGTAGAGCCACTCGGCGTTGCCGATAGCGCCTGAATCAACATTCCGCCGTATATCCTGGAGGGCGATGCGTATTTCCGTTCCGCTAAAACCAAATTCGTATTTTTCCGGACTGTCGAGCCGGGGATCGGCCGTACCATAGGCGTCATGATACCGCGCCCGGTCCCGCGCGGCCTCCCGTGAAGGCTCCGTGAACTGCCAGGCGTACAGTATCCAGTCCGCGCCGCTTGCATAGACCACGCCCGCCTCATTCAGCGCCGGCGGCGCGGACGCGGGCCGGGGCAGGCGGAAACTGCGCGTTTCTTCGCCGTCAACGGAAAAAGAGCGAACCACGGTTTTGGTAAGCGCGGTAATGCCCCGGTCGTCATAGACTACCGCCGTATCATCGCCCGTTACGGGGCCGGGAATACCGCTTTCGCGGACCCAGCGCACGCCCGGCCCGGTTCCTTCCGCGCCGTCTCCCCCGGACAGGAGCGCCACCTTCCCGTTGGTGAGGATGAGCGCGGCATTCTGGCCCCGCGCCATGGCCGCGGCGGGCGGACGTTCAAGCGGGGGAAAAATATACGCCGGGCCTTCAAAGCCGAAACCGGGGGCCATATTCGCCTTGCCGCCGACGGTAAAAACAATCAGGCTCCCGTCCCTGAGTGAAAGCACATCCACGAGGGTATCCGTGTACCGCCGGGTCTGGATCCGTCCGAAGGGGCTTACCTCAAGCAGTTCGCCGTTCTCCAGACCGGCGAGAAAATAGCCGCTTCCGGTGATGCGCGGCGGAAAGGCCGGGGACGATTCCAGATTCCGCCGCCAGAGTACCGTGCCGGACGCGGTTACGCACAGAATCCGCGCGGTGGTAAAGAGGAGGAGCCGCCCGTCCCGGCCTACAATCGCGGGCGTGGCGAGCGGGGCGCCCAAATCAACGCGCCAAATTTCCCGGCCTACCCGGTTAAGCGCGATAAAAACCCCGTTCATGCGGCAGATATAGACCATGCCTTCCGGGGAACGGCTGATAAACCGGGTAAGACGGCTCCCGGCGGAAAAATTCCAGAGCAGCGCGCCGGAAATACTGTAACAGGAAAGTATCCCGCTCTCGCAGATCAGGGTAATGGTTTCCGCCTCCACCACGGGCGGCGACGCCCCCACGCCCGGAAGCGCCCCCCGCCACAGCTGCACGGCCTCCTCTGAAGCGGGACGCGGAAGCAAAAGGACGGCAAGGGCAAGGGCCAGCGTCATTTTTCTACGCATGATGATTCCTTGTAAAAACCGCGAGCGTTTCAATATGCGCGGTCTGGGGATAAAAATCGTACAGGGTGAGCGAAGCAAGCGCGTAATGATGATGAAGGATACGCGCGTCCCGCGCCAGCGTCGCGGGATCGCAGGAAACATAGGCAAAAACCGCCGGTCCCGCCTCCGCGAGTATATTCGCCGCGCCGCGGAGGCCCGTCCGGGGCGGGTCGGCCGCCACAAAGCCAAATCCGCCTTTGGGGAGATTTGTTTTCGCCCACGCTTCGGCAGTCCCGGCGTAAAAATCCGCGTCCGCAAGATTTTCCCGCGCCAGGGCAAGAGCGGCGGGATTTTCCTCCGCAAGAAAGACGCGGGAAAACCGCCCGGCAAGAAACAGCGCGAAAACCCCGGCGCCGGCGTACAGGTCCGCGGCCGCGCGTGCGGGATCGGCCTGAGCCGCCGCCGCCATGACGCCCCGGATAAGGGCTTCCTGCATGAGGGCGTTGCTCTGAAAAAAGACCCCCGCGTCAAGGATCACCGTTTTGCCGGCAAGCGTAATCTCTCCCCGCGCGGGATCCCCGCCCTCCACGAGGAGCGTATCACCGCGGCTATATACGGTGAAACGGCCGTGATGGGGGAGCGGATCCGCCGTACCGGGGACCGGCGCGCGCGCCGCCGCCAAAAGCCGCCTGATCCCCCCGTCCGCCACGGGACAGTCCGCAAGGGCGATAACTTCACCGCCACGCCGCCTCCGTAAACCCAGCGCGCCGGGCCGCCGGTGAAGCTGCATCCGGTTCCGGCAGCCCCAGGCAGGAGACCGCGTTACCTGAATGACGGGCAACGCGGTAAACCCGCCGATACGTGTCAGCGCGTCGCTGAGGATACGGACCTTCGCGGCAATTTGATGTTCATAATCAAGATGCTGGAGGGAACAACCGCCGCAGACGCCATACGCAGGGCAGACGGGCGGAACCCGGCCCGGTCCGGCTTCTTCAACGCGCAGCGCCACGCCCCGCGCCCATTTCCGGTGCGTCTCCGTGAGCCGGGCGGCAACCCGGTCCCCCGGCGCGGTTCTTTCGAGAAAAACAGTCATGCCGTCCAGATGGGCCACCCCGGACCCGTCCGAGGCGATACTTTCCACATCCAGGGTAAAAGTACCGGTCATCATGTTCTATTTTCGGCGCAAACGGCGGATTTTTCCCGCTTCCGCGTCAAAAATACCGCGGGAGAGACGCGGCGCCTCACCCGGAGCGGCGGCGCGTCCGGGCGTCTCCCGAAGCCCCCCCCCAAGCGGACGAAAAGTTACAGGAAAATGCGCGGATTTATTGAATTATAGGAAACAAGAGGGGTAAACTAGAGCCATGAATGATCCCTTGACGATTACGGCAGACGTTGAGCCGGTTGAGAACCGCTTTTCGTCCTCAGACAGCACGGCGATTTTTTATCGCCGCTGGACCTGCCCCGCTCCCCGCGCGGCGCTGCACCTCGTGCACGGGATGGCGGAGCACAGTCTCCGTTACGATCGCCTGGCCCGGCGGCTTGCCGGACGGGGCATCGAAGTGTGGGCCGCGGATATGCGGGGCCATGGAAAAACCGCGGACCGGGCGGTGAACGATCCCGGAACGGGGGGACAACTGGGGCACGCCGCCGATACGGGGGCGGAAAACCTTATCATGAACGACCTCTCAGCGATGAACCGGATGATCCGCGGCGCCGTCCCGCGTAAACCCCTTTTTATGCTGGGACATTCCTGGGGATCTTTCCTCACCCAGCTTTATATTGAAGAACACGGAAACGATATTGACGGATGTATCCTTTCGGGGACCCGGGGACCGGGGGGCTTCAAGGTGGCTGCCGGCGGCGTGGTCCTTGCCCTGATTGCGCTCTGCGCCGGGGCGCGGCGGCCTGTTGAGCTTTCCCGCGCCCTGAGCGACGGACCGTTTAACCGGCCCTTCCGCCCAAACCGGACCTCCTTTGACTGGCTTTCCCGGGATGAGGCGGAAGTTGACGCCTATATCGCCGATCCCGTAAGCGGCATGCTCGCTTCGGCGGGCTTTTACCGGGACCTTATCGCGCTGCTCCGGCGTATTCACCTGAAGGAAAATATCGCCGCCATCAGGAAGAACCTTCCCGTGTACGTGTACGCCGGAAGCGAAGACCCCGTAGGCGACATGGGCGCGGGACCGGCGGCCCTCATTGAAGCGTACCGGCAGGCGGGCCTTACCGATCTTGAGTTGACGCTGTACCCCGGCGCGCGCCATGAAATGCACAATGAAACCAACCGCGAAGAAATGACCGGAAATCTTGTCGCATGGCTTGAAAAGCATATCGCTTGAGGGATACTATACCGGCTGTATGTAAAAGGCCGGGGCGTTGCCGTACCGGCCGGGGAAGCGGGGCCGCGTTTCTTTGCGCGGCGCATGGCGCGGAAATCTGTTTGTCAACCGGCCGGCTTTGCAGTTTCCCGTCCTGCGGGCCGCGAAACCTGCGTTTTTTGGCGAAAACTGTTCAGAAACTTGGCCGCTTTGTCGGCGAAATTTCTGAACAACGTTACTATTTTTTTCTGGAGATTAGTTGTGCGCATCCGCTATTCCGCCGGCCTTGACGGGCGGCATGAAAAAAAAGCGTTCGTTTACACCGGGAGCGAACACGGCATTGATACCGGCAGTGTTGACCGCGACGCCATTCTGGTGGTGGAAAAACTGCGCGCCAATGGATTTGATTCCTACATCGTCGGCGGCGCGGTTCGGGACCTCATTCTGAAAAAAACACCCAAGGATTTTGACATCGTAAGCGAGGCAAGCCCGCCAAAAATAAAAAAAGTATTCCGTAACGCCCGTATCATCGGACGCCGGTTCCGCCTTGTCCATGTGTACTTCGGCTCAAAAATATTCGAGGTGTCAACGTTCCGCTCTCTCCGGGACGGCACCACAAGCAATACGTTCGGCACTATCGACGAAGACGTACTGCGCCGGGATTTTTCCTTGAACGCGCTTTTTTACGACCCTACCAAAAACGAAGTTATTGACTATGTGGGCGGGCTGCGGGACATTCGCGCGCGGAAGATACGGCCCGTGATCAATCCCGCCGTTATTTTCCGGGACGATCCGGTGCGGATGCTCCGCGCGGTAAAATACGCCGCCGCCACGGGCTTCTCGCTTCCCCTTTCCCTGCGCTGGAAAATACGCGCGGAGTCCCGTCTCCTCACCGATATTTCCCCTTCCCGCCTTACGGAAGAAATGATGAAAATTATCCGGTCTCCTGTGGCGGCGGAAATTGTGGAACAGCTTGACGCATACCACCTCTACGCGGCCCTTCAGCCCGGCGCGGCAAAATTGATGCACGAAAGCGAAGGCTTCCGGGAACGGTACTTCCGCGGTTTACGGGCGCTCGCGCCTGACGGCAAAAACGGTTCCGGCGATAACCCCGGCGAGGGTATGGCGGCCCTTGTGCGCGATTACCTCGAAGAATACATCGACTGGGAGGCGGGCGCGCATGAAAACTACAAAACCGCATTTTATGCCGCCCGTAAATTCGTCCTCCCCATGAATCCCCCCCGCATGGAGCTGGAGCGGGCGGTGCGCCTCATCTTTTCGGAACACGGCGTCATACTCAAAAAGTCCCGGCTCCGGGAACGGAATTTCGCGGGGGAAACGGACACGCCGCCGGAAGATGCCGCCTCCGCCCTGCCCGCCCGCCGGAAGCGCCGCCGGAAACGGCGGGGCGGCGCGAAAAGCGCCGCCGTCCCGCCGGGCGGCGACGGATAACGCCCGTCCGTCCGGGAACATTCCATGGACAAACAGGAAATTCTTCAAACGCGCTTTGGGTACGCCTCGTTTCGGCCCGGTCAGGAGGCGATTATTGACGCCATACTCGCGGGGCAGGATGTACTCGCGGTAATGCCGACCGGCGCGGGAAAATCCCTCTGTTACCAGATTCCCGCGCTGCTCCTGGAGGGACTTACCCTCGTTATTTCGCCCCTCATCGCCCTTATGAAAGATCAGGTAAATGCGCTCAGGGAAGCAGGCATTGAGGCGGCGTACCTCAACAGTTCCCTCAGCCCGGACCAATACGCCGAAGCGATTGCCGCCGCCCGGCGGGGGGCGTATCAAATACTGTACGCCGCCCCCGAAGGACTCGCCCGGCTCGCAACCGCGCTCTCCGCTTATCCCGTAGCCCTCGCGGTTGTCGATGAGGCCCACTGTGTTTCCCAGTGGGGCCACGATTTCCGCCCCGGCTACCTTGACATCGCGGAATTCATTTCCCGCCTCGGAACGCGGCCCGTTACCGCCGCCTTTACCGCCACCGCGACAGAAAAAGTGCGCGAAGACATAGCGCGCCTCCTGGAACTCAACAATCCGTTCCGGCCCGTTACGGGTTTTGACCGGCAGAATCTCTACTTTGAAGTACGCCGCCCTCCCAACAGGCTCTTTGCCCTCACGGCCCTGCTGGAAGACCGGCGCGGCAAAAACGGCATTGTTTACTGCGCAACGCGAAAAACGGCAGAAGAAGTACATACGGAACTCGTTTCCCGGGGATTCGCCGCGGCGAAATATCATGCGGGACTTTCCGGCCCGGCGCGGCACGAGAATCAGGACGATTTCATTTTCGACAGAAAAAACATCATGGTAGCAACAAATGCGTTCGGCATGGGAATCAACAAATCAAACGTATCGTTTGTGATTCACTTTAATATGCCTAAAAATATCGAAAGCTACTATCAGGAAGCGGGCCGCGCCGGGCGGGACGGGGAACGCGCCGAGTGCATACTCCTTTACAGCCCCCAGGACGTGCGGATAAACACCTTCCTGATTGAAAAGGGCGGCGCGGAAGAAAAGGACGGGGAGATGGTGAAACACAACCTCGATCTGCTCCGCTCAATGACATTTTACGCCACCACGTCAGAATGCCTCCGTTCCCGACTTCTCGCGTATTTCGGGGAAACCGCGCCCCATTACTGCGGCAACTGTTCAAACTGCAACACTGTTTTCACGGAAACCGATATAACCATTCCGGCGCAGAAAATAATTTCCTGCGTATACCGCATCGAAAAACAGCGGAAACGTTTTGGAAAAACGATGATCATCCAGGTGCTGCGGGGCAGCAAAAATGAAAAACTGCGCACGGCGGGCCTCGATACCCTTTCTACCTGGGGCATCATGGCCGATACGGACGCGCACCGGATCAGAATCATGCTTGAATTTTTGATCGCAGAGCGTTATCTCGCCCTTGCCGGAGAGGAGTTCCCGGTAGTCATTGCGGGGGAACGGGCGGGGGAAATCATCTTTGAGCGGAAAGCGCTCTCCATGATGCTTCCCGAAGAACCCGCCGCCGGAACCGGCCCGATCCGGAATCCCGCCGCCCCGCCGGAAAGCGGCCCCGTGGACGAAGCGCTTTTTGAACGCCTCCGGGAGCTTCGCGCCCGCCTTGCCCGTGAAGCGGGACTGCCCGCCTACATTATCTTTACCGACGCCGCGCTTCGTGACATGAGCCGGAAAAAACCCCGCACAAAAGAAGCGTTTCTTGCCGTCTCCGGGGTGGGCAGGGCCAAACAGGAAAAATATGGGGCGCTTTTTACCGCCCTCATCCGCTCCGCCGTCGAATCCGCCCCGGAAGATCACTGAATCCCGCCCCGCCAACACCGCGGCCGGGACGATAAGGCATTCTGGCGAATGCCGTCTTGACGGCAATGCCGCCTTGACGGCGCGGTATCCCAACAGCCCCGGCGGAAGCCGCCCGGCGTTTCGGACGCCGGTTGTTAAGTAGACGAACTTAAAGGCCATTTGCCGGGCGGAGCCCGGCGCATATGTATTGGCGCGTAAAAAAATATGCTGCGTTTTATTTGAAATTTTTTTGATGACATTTCGTTTTCCTTAGTTACTGACCCGGCAATTGTTATAAAGACAGACAAAGGTGATAAAATTCATAATTCCTTATAATACAATGAATTACGTTATCTCATAATTTTTGTGTGTCCAAACAATATTTGCCGGGTC
>JAITGJ010000028.1 GCA_031280705.1 Spirochaetaceae bacterium | reverse complement strand
AGTTGACTACCAGATTGATCTGGTGTATTATAAGGAATTGGCAGCGGGCAAGGTGTGTCTGATGGGCAATTTAAACCCCGCCGGAGCATTGTTCCGGGGAACACCTGGGGAGGTTGAAGACGAAGCTGTTGGGGCTATTGAAAAAGCCGGAACGGGAGGGTATTTTTTTCTGGGAAGCGGCTGCGAGGTTGCGGTACATGCCCCCCTGGAAAATATCCTTGCCATGGTGAAAACCGGACACTCCCGAAAACCGGATTAAATACTTTTTTAAGGAAAGCTGTATATCAAAAACCCGCGCCCTCCCGGCCGGATTTCACCGCACATTCGGCTGTTTATGACATTTGGGCGGCACAATAAAAAACAAGAACATTCAAGAATGCCCCGCATCCATGTGGAGCAGAAGAAATAATCCAAAAAATAGCGGAAGTTGTTTAACAACTGAAGTTATTAAACAACTCTAGTATATAAAAATATACATTTCCCAATAAATAAAGAAAAAATTATCAAAAAAATCTTGACAAATAATGATAGCATAATTATATTATAAAAAGGATAATAACAGCTAGGAAGGCAACAAAAAATGAAACAAAATGGTATGGAGGGAAACAAAATGAGAAAAGAATATGATTTTACCAATGCGAGACCGAATCCGTATATAAAAAAGTTGCGGAAACAAATATCCATAAGGATAGACATAGATACAATAAATTTTTTCAAAAAGATGGCGGAAGATACAGGTATAACATATCAAAATTTGATAAATTTATACCTTGCTGATTGTGCCGCACATTCAAAGAAATTAAATATTGCATGGAAATAATGCAATAAAAAGCCTGCCGTAAACAGCCGGAACGTTCTACGAAGCTGGGCGTACACCATTTTTTAGCGGAAGTTGTTTAATAACTGAAGTTATTAAACAACTATAATGAAGGATGAGCGAAAGTATAAGAAAGTCCCATAATGTGAGTGTGATAATGTATCACATAGTATGCTCTGCAAAGTATAGAAGGACAGTAATAACTGGAGAAGGAGACAAAGAATTGAAGGAAATATGCAAGGCACAGGTAGATGCGGTTCCCGTTCTCTCCGGGAAACACGAACCGGTGATTTTTTATAAAGCGCATTTTTGCCGTGAGCGCGTCAAAGGCGTCCCGGCACTGCGCGGTAATAACTCGCGTGCGCTCGCTTGAATTTGCGGTCTGGAGCGCGGTTTCCGCCGCCGCGGCAAGTCCGGTAATCTCCGCCGGCGTTACGCCCCCAGTTCTTTGCCATGTAGAGGGTCTTCCCGTCTACCGTGGAGCCAATTTTCGTGCGCCATACCGTTCTCCCTTTACGCGGTCTGTTCCGCGCGCTGTTTTATGATATTTCTGGCCGGAAACATCCGGTTTCTGCCTGGAAGCGGCGTATTCTTGATGAGAAATAAAGTATTTCCGATCCGGGACGGATCATTCTTAATCAGAAATAAGGTATTTTTGATGAGAAGCAGGGGATTTCTAATGAGAAATGAAACATTCTTGAGCAGAAATGGCGCGTTCCTGACCGGAACCGGTCCGTTTTGGATAGATCTATCCCTAAAAAAGACGATCAGGTGAGTTGCTGACCGCCGCTGGCGGTCAGCTTGGCGTTTTGCTACGCAAAACGCAGCCTTGTTTGGGACAGATCCATCCCTAAAAAGAGATGGCGGTGAGTCTTTAGAGAGAGAGAGAGAAAGAGCAGGAACCGTGCCAAGTCAGGCGGTTCTGGAAAAAATCACCGGTAACAGTCTTCCGCACTTTCAGCACGCACATATTACCATCGTTCGTAAAAAAGTGTCAAGCGTCTTTTCCCCCAAATGTGATTGAAAAGTGCAAAAATAGCAGTGAGGCACAGAGGGGCCAGGCCGGAGCGGACACGGCGGCGGCCTTTTCCGGTGGCGCTTTTTTCATTTCCCGGTTAAAATAGAGGGTATGCACCTTGATGATTTTGCGGCCTTTGTGGCGGAAATCTGCGCCCATAGTGCCGCCGCGCCGGAGCGTCCTCTCCGGTGGACCATTATCGCTAATCCCCGCGCCGGGGGATTTACCATTGCGTCCCGGTGGAAGGCGCACCGCGCGGTCCTTGAGCGCGCCGCCCTCCGGGCCAGGGAGCGGAACGCGCGGCGGGACGGTGCGGGGCCCTCCCGCACAGCGGGGACGGGGCTTGCCGCCACGGAAGGCCCCGGTCATGCGCGGCGCATCACCGAAGCGCTTGTCGAAGAAGCCGCCGCGGAAGCGCGGAATGGAAACGGCGCGGTTTTTTATTTGATTATCTGTGCCGGGGGGGACGGGACCAGTCTTGAAGTGCTCTCCGCCCTGTATGCCGCGCGCGAAGAAACGCGGGAACAGTTTGCCGTTCTCCGCCTCCCCATGGGGACGGGCAATGACGGCGCAGACGCCTGGGACCTGGAGCGCGCGCTCGAACTGCTCATCATACCTACGCGGATAGAAAAAAGCGCCGCGCTCCGGCTGGTTACCGCGACTCCCGGCAAGGGGCCTTTTCTCGCGTTCAATATTCTTTCCGCCGGTCTTGACGCCTTTGTTACCCACGTGACCAATAAAATGAAGGGAAGGCTCCCCGGCGATTCTTATAAATTGTGGGTTGATATCGCGGCCCTGCTTTACGACCGGATATACCGGGTCGGGCCTCTGTCCATTGCGGCGTTTGACGCGGCGGGAAACCGGATCGAGAACCGGCGGGAAACAACGCTCCTGCTCGCCGTCGGGGTTTCCGGCCACCGTACCTATGGCGCGCGGAAGCGTATCCTCCCCGACGACCGGAATGTCTGTCTTGTCCGGCAAATGTCCCTGTTCCGCAAGATTGCGCTGAAGGATATGTTTACCACCGGCGCCCATATTCACGAAAAGGAATCGCTGTTGTTCAGCGCGGACCGGGTTGAGTTTTCCGGGGAATTTCCCATACTTGCCCAGATGGACGGGGAAACGGTGCTGCTTGAAAAGCGGGATTTTCCCGCCGCCATAGAGCGTACCGCGCCGGTCATTCCGCTTTTGAAGCCGCTCGATTAACGCCCCGCCGCCGCAAGCGTGTAAGCGCACAAGCATGGCTTGTGAGGCCTGCGGCGCTTGCCGTTGCCGCTTCTTCTTTTGTATGTTTGAAACAGCAGGCAAAACACGGGAGATCAGCATGGATTTTGAAAAGTTTACCGTCCGGGCGGCAGACGCGGTGCGGGATGCGTTCGCCCTTGCGCAGAAAAACGACCATTCCCAGGTGGAAACCGCGCATCTTTTGCGCGCGCTTCTTGTGCAGGAAGGCGGAATCGCCGTACCGGTGCTGAAGCAGATTGGCGTGGACGCGGAAGGGCTCGCGGCAAAGGCGGAAACGCTTATGGAGCGCACGCCGAAAATATACGGCGAGGCTGCGGCGATTGTCTGGTCGCCTGGCGCGTCAAAAATACTTGCCAAGGCCGAAGGAGAAGCACAGGCCCTCCGGGATGAGTACGTTTCCTGTGAGCATATTTTGCTTGCCATTGCCGCGGGTGAAGGAGAAGCGGCGGAATTACTGCGGCGAACGGGGGTGTCCCGGGATGCGCTGCTCCGGGCGCTGAAGCAGGTACGGGGAAATACGCGCGTTACGGACCAGAACCCGGAGGAAAAGTACCGGGCGCTGGAACGGTACTGCCGCGATTTGACGGCGCTTGCCCGGCAGGAAAAGCTCGATCCGGTGATCGGGCGGGACGAGGAAATCCGCCGGGTAATGCAGGTGCTGTCGCGGCGCACAAAAAACAATCCGGTGCTTATCGGAGAACCCGGCGTCGGGAAAACCGCGATTGCCGAAGGACTCGCGCGGCGTATTGCGGCCGGAGACGTACCGGAAGGACTCATGCACAAAAAACTGCTCGCGCTTGATATGGGTTCGCTGGTTGCCGGTGCGAAATTTCGCGGCGAGTTTGAGGAGCGTCTCAAAGCGGTGATCCACGGGGTACAGGAATCGGACGGCGGGATCATTCTTTTTATTGATGAGCTGCATACGCTTGCCGGTGCGGGCGCCGCGGAAGGTGCAACAGACGCGGCGAATTTGCTCAAGCCCGCGCTGGCCCGTGGTGAACTTCGCTGTATCGGCGCGACAACGCTGGACGAATACCGGAAATATATCGAAAAAGACGCGGCGCTTGAACGCCGTTTTCAGCAGGTGTACACCGCGCCGCCTTCGGTGGAGGACACCGTTACTATTCTGCGCGGCCTCAAGGAACGCTATGAGGTGCACCACGGCGTGCGCATAAAAGACGAGGCGCTTGTCGCGGCGGCGGCGCTGTCGGACCGTTATATTACGAGCCGTTTTTTGCCGGACAAGGCAATCGATCTGGTGGACGAAGCCGCGAGCCGCCTTAAAATGGAACTGGACAGCCGCCCCGGCGAACTGGATAAGCTGGAGCGGAAAATACTGCAGCTTTCCATAGAAAAGGAAGCCCTGGGCCGGGAAGAGGACGCGGCGTCGAAGGAGCGGCTCGGCAGAGTGGAACGGGAGATCGCGGATTTAAGCGCGGAGCGGGACGCGATGAAGGCCCGCTGGGAAAGCGAGAAAAGTGAAATCGATCGTATCCGCGCGCTCAAACAGCGGCTTGAGGAACTCAAGATTGAAGAAGCCCGTTATGAACGCGCGGGGGATCTTAACCGGGCAGCGGAAATAAAACACGGCAAAATTCCTGAAGCGCAGAAAGAGCTTGCCCTGCTCGCGGCGGAGATGGAAAAGAAAAAAAGCGGCGCCGTGCTGTTGCGCGAAGAAGTAAGCGAAGAAGATATTGCCCGGGTGGTTTCCGCCTGGACAGGAATTCCTGTTTCCAAAATGATGAGCGGAGAAGCCCGCAAATTTCTGGAACTGGAAATAGTACTGGAACAGCGGGTGGTGGGGCAGCGGCCCGCCGTGGACGCCGTTGCCGGCGCCATCCGGCGGAACCGGGCGGGACTTAACGACGCCGCCCGTCCCCTGGGATCGTTTCTTTTTTTGGGGCCCACAGGCGTCGGGAAAACCGAACTTGCAAAAACACTGGCGGATTTTCTTTTTAATGATGAAAAGGCCCTCACGCGGATCGACATGAGCGAATACGGTGAAAAGCATTCCGTATCACGCCTTATCGGTGCGCCACCGGGTTATGTCGGGTATGAACAGGGCGGACAGCTTACCGAGGCGGTGCGGCGGCGGCCCTACTCCGTTATTCTTTTTGATGAAATTGAAAAGGCCCACCCGGAAGTATTTAATGTTTTTCTACAGATACTTGACGACGGGCGTCTTACCGACGGGCAGGGCCGGGTGGTGGATTTCAAAAATGTGATCATCATCATGACGAGCAATCTTGGCTCGTCTATTATTCTTGACGCAAAACCCGGCGAGGATATTTCGGGCACGTTCGCTGATTTGCTCAAGCGGAGTTTTCGCCCGGAATTCCTGAATCGTATTGACGAAACCGTGTTTTTTAACCGCCTTGGAAAAGGCGAAATCAGAAAAGTTGTTGACCTACAGCTTGCCCGCCTTGCCGCGCGTCTTGCCGGGCGAAAAATTGTCCTTGACGTAACGGAAGAGGCGCGGGAACTGCTTGCCGCGCGGGGATACGATCCGCTTTTTGGCGCGCGTCCCCTCAAGCGGACCATTCAGACGGATCTCGAGAATCCTCTGGCAAAAGCAATTCTTGCGGGAGAAATAAGCGAAGGAGATCATGTTACCGCCGGGCCGGGAACGCCGTCATCGGACGGCGCGGGCGCGCTTGCTTTCAGGAAAACTTCATCCGCCGGGGACCGCGGTTAAAAAACCGCGCGTGAAAACACCGGACTTGTTCGATAACCAACCGGGTTAGTGAACAAGTCCATGATAGAACTGGCAAGGGATATTCACAAGCCGTTATATGGCACATGAATAATAATTTTTTGCAGGAAATTTATTATATTGCCGGAGGCCATACCCCAGTTTGTATTTTTCACACAACCATAAAATGCAAAAATTTGACCGCCGGAAAGGCGGGGTATGGACTCCGGTCTTCCAATCAATACCGTCCACGGGGCTGCGCCGGCAGGCGTCCGCCGGCGTTGCGGCAAAGCCGTAAACGCCCAAAGCCGCGCTGCGGCTTGGGCACGCCCCATTGCGGCATGTGCCGGAACGCGGAACAGACGCCCGCTCCTTTTGCTTTATTGCCCCGCAAAAACCGTAAAAAACGATTGACAAACCGGAAAGCCGCGCTATACTAACCTAAACGGTTCGGGAACCCGCCGGGGTCTTGCAGGGCTGCGGAAGCGGCCTGCGGTAAAGGCCCCGGACCCGCCCACCATATCAGCAAGAAGAGAGGAGAGAAAATGAAACGGAGTATCGTTATCCCGGCGATTGTTTTTGTTTTATCGCTGTCGCTGTCCTGTACGGCTAAACAGGCGGAAAAAGCCAAAACATCGGGGTTCAAGGTTGCTTCCCATAATGCGGTTCTTGAAGGAAACGCCTACCGGGTGGTTTACGAGGATCAGATGACCGAAACGGTCAAAAATATGCAGGCATCGGGGCTTATTTCCCAATACGCCACCTTTATCGCCAACAACGATCCCGCGGTGGAATCCCAGCAGATTGAGCAGACCATCAACGAAGGGTACGACATCATCATCGTGAACCCCATCGCCGCCA
Organism: Spirochaetaceae bacterium; assembly: GCA_031280705.1. Taxonomy (GTDB): domain Bacteria; phylum Spirochaetota; class Spirochaetia; order Treponematales; family Breznakiellaceae; genus JAISQV01. Next base: position 13 of record JAITGJ010000028.1, on the reverse strand, counting down.
CCGGGCTGGACCC
>JAITGJ010000126.1 GCA_031280705.1 Spirochaetaceae bacterium | reverse complement strand
ACTATTTTAGGCATCACCGGATTTATTTTGGTTCAACGGTTACGGAGCGGGAAGTAGGAAGCGGGGGAGGCCGCTATGGTATTGCAAATAATAAGCGCGATCGTTTTTGCCGGAACAGCAGTTGTCCTGTGGGTGGCAAGCCGGTATATCGCGTAAAAGCGCCTTGACGGGGGAATTCAGGAAGAAAACCACAGAGGGCGCGGTTTCAGAACAACTCTCATAAAGGCGCATGGAAACATCATGAAGAAAAAAAAATTGTATATAAAACGCATTATTGTGGCTGTTATAGCGCTTCCCGTGCTGGTTTTTTTGGCATTCTGCCTTGCGGCGCGCATAACGGTAACCGTACACGGCAAAAAAGCAAGCTCCGCGCCCGTTGATTATTCACGGGCTGAAAACTGGCTCAGTCTGAGCGGGAAAAACGGAGAACATCCCGTTGATATCTTTTTTTTGTATCCGACCTGTTACTTTGTTGATAAAAACGATTTCTGTCCGGTTGATGACGCCGATATGCGCGGGGAAGCGCAAAAACTCAGGGACGCCCACATCGGCATTTTTGACCAGACCAATTTTTACGCGCCGTATTACCGCCAGCTCAGTATTCCGTTTATCGAAAAGACCATGATACTGGGCGCGTTGGATAAAGCGGTTGAAGCCGTCCCGTTACCGGACTGCAAAAACGCCTTTGAATACTATCTGGAACACTATAACCGGGGGAAACCGCTTGTTTTTGCCTCACATTCCCAGGGCAGCCTGGTTATGAAAGAGCTGCTGCTGTGGATAAAAGAGCGGCATCCTGAAGTACTCGGCAGAACGGCGGCGGCGTATGTGATCGGTTTTACCGTGAACGAAGCCTATGTCAAAAAGTCGGGCCTTGGTTTTGCCCGGGGAAACGATGATACCGGCGTCATTATTTCGTATAACACCGAATCTCCCGGAGTAAGCTACAATCCTTTTACCTTTATGCGGCGCGGTACGCTGGTGATAAACCCCATTAACTGGAAACGGGACGAAACCTACGCCGGCAAAGAAGAAAGCCTCGGCAGTCATATCCGGTTCGGCGACACTCCGGCTGTAGACCGTTTCCATTTTGCCGATGCGCGCCTGGATCTGAAACGCGGAACCGTGGTAACCAGCGCCGAACTTACCGAGGATTACTGGGCCCGCGGCGTGCTACACCGCTACGATTACGACCTGTTTTACTATGACTTACAGCACAACCTGCGCAGGCGCATAGCGGCCTTTCTTGAAACCCGGTAGCGGCGCAAGCCGTAGTTTGCGGGCGCAAGCCCGTAGTCTGCGGCTGCCCCCCCCCCCCCCGGTTTATTTGCCCTTGAAAACGCCGCTTTTTCGCGCTATAATCAAAGTGGGAGTTTGTGTGCGCAGGTTGATGGTTTTTCTGCCAGTACTGATTCTCGCTCTGCACGGATGCGGTGAGATGGACACGATGCTGTCCTCCGGCGCGGCGTACCGGGTCGGCGCGTCCACCGCCGGAAATTCCCTGGACAACTGCGCCATCAGCATCCGGGGAGAAGGCATTCAACCGTACTTTATCAGTTCCGTTTCGCGTGATCCCGACATAATGGGCCTCCTCGTGTATCTGGAAACGCCGGAAGGCGTTATGGTGGGCGAAAAAGTTCGCTATACACGGGACAGTACGGAGATTCCGGAAGACGCGGCTTTAGCGGATCCCGCCGGGGACGCGCCCGGTGAAGACACGGAACCGTGGGATAACACCCCCGTGTATCCCGGAGCCGCGCAGGGCCGCCCCGTGTACGTTCCCCGTTTTGAGGGGGAGCTTCCCCTGATCCCGTTTCCCGAAGGTCTCACTATCGGTCATTATATTCTTGTCATGGAAGTGCTGGGGGTCCGGGAAACCCTGCATCGCGTGGAAAAGCCGTTTTTCTTTCTGGATAATGCGGAGTTGAGCCTGGGCGAAATTTTCTACTACCGTTCGGAATGGGACAGTTCTTCCATTCTTCCCACCGGGGCGGCGGTGATGCTGGAAGCCCGCGTGTATGCCGATCCCCAGCTGAAACCCTGGCTTGTTTGGTACAATGGAAAACAAAAGATCTCCGAAGGACCCGCGGAGGGCGGCAGTACCCGGATTTTCTGGAAAACGCCGGATCAGGCCGGGTTCCAAACGATTCGCGCGGAGCTTTTCCCCGCTCCCCCCCTGGCGGACCGCGCGTCCGGCGCGGGCTATATAAAAGAAATTTCCCTCCCGGTTTCCGCGCGGCACGGGCGAAGCGGCGGCGCGCCGGCCGGAGCGGATGCGCCAACTGGCGGCGGCGGGGCGGAAGCCCCCGCGCTCCTTGCGCGGTATCTTTTGGCGGGGAATCTTGCCGCCGATACGGACACGCAGGGAAAGATCCTTGCGGATATAAAACCCCTTGGCGGGCCGGACGGACAATCCGGCCTTTCGCCGGAGGCCGCGTCATGGCTGCCCTGGGGCAGGATTTACGGACTTGGCCTTGGACCGGGCCGGGCATGGACGCTTCCGGCCCAACTGTTCTCGCCTCCCGCCGCGCCGGGAACGCTGCGGTTTTCTTTCATGTTCGCGCCCCTCGCGGAAGGGATCGTATTCAGCGGTTCTTTCCGGATACGGGATAATGCCGCCGCCAGAGAACTTGTTGCGGAACTTTCCTGGCGCAGGGATTCCCTCGTGCTTGACTGGTCCGCGGGGGAAGAGACGGGCCGCGAAATGCTGGCCGCTTCCTGGTGGCCCCGGGAGGCGATGATTACCGCCGCGATTGACATCGTTCTGGGAAAGGATGCGTTCACGGTCTCCCTGTATGTGCCCCCCGCCCTTACCGGACCGGTTGAACCGGCGGAGGATGACGGCAAGCGCACGCCTCCCGCGCGTATTGCCGGAACGCTCACCGGGTCCGGCGCTTTTTATCTGGGCCGCAGTGTGTCCGAAACGGGCGCCGTCATTACGGTCCCCGGCGGCGGTAATGCCGGTGGCGAAGGCGCGGACGTTGACGGTAAAAGCGGGCCGTTGTATGCGGCGGAGTTTGACGCGGGGCAGAACGGACCGGCTTTTGTGCTTGACGAAATTTCACTGGTTTTTTTGCCCGGCGTAACCGCCGCCGCGCCCGGAACGGATGATGACCCCGCCGCCGGGGAGGGGCAGACCGGTGAGCCGGAGGCGGAAGACGCCGCCGGTGAAGAGACCGCCCCCGCGCTTTCCGCGCCCGGATAATATCTCCCCGTGAAAAAAACAGCCCGCACAACAGAACCGGCTGACGGCCGGACACCGGGTTCCGGCCCGGCCCGGAACCCGTATGCTTCCCATAACGCCCGCCTTGCCCGGGCGCGTATTTTTTTGTTTGCGCCGGTCATCGTTATTGCCGGCGCTTCCTGTGTTTCACCGGCCCGGAACGCGGCGCGGGAAATCCCGGTTACCGCCGCCCCGGTTGAGGAAGCGTGGGACATCGCCGCTTCCCGGCAAAACGGCGGCGAGCCGCTCCCGGAATGGGTTGAGCGGTACTTTGCGGGCGGAAACCGCCTTGTCGAGGAAATGCCCGCCTTTGCGGACAAGTACGTGTTTGTAAGCGAAGATGAAGGGGTGAGCTTTGCCGCCCTGGAGCGCCGGGGAAAAGACTTTGATCCGGAGCGGGATTTTGCCCAGCTTGCGGCGCTCCGGGTAACGCAGCGTCTTGCCGCTCTGGGCGGCGCCCATCCTGATGGAGAATTCAGCCGCTACCATGAGACGGCGGTCCGCGCCGTGGCCAACGCGGTGTGGTCCCCCGCCCGGGTGGAGGCTGATTTCTGGTTGCTCAAAACATATCCCGGAGACGGCGAGGCGGTGGAGGCGCGGGAGGCGTTTCTGTTTTTGATTCTGGTTACGGTTGACCGGGAGCCGTTCCGCGCCGCCCTTGACGGGATGCTCTGGCGTCCGGAACCGGGACATGACAGCGCGGTGATGCGCCGGATCCGGCCGGTTTTTTATGATGAATTTTGATCGC
>JAITGJ010000241.1 GCA_031280705.1 Spirochaetaceae bacterium | reverse complement strand
GTTGTCGGGATGAAAACCCGATGTCCTAACCACTAGACGAAGGAGACACTGACCTTGTTCGATACCTTTCGTTATTAAACAACGCTCTGGTGAGTAGCCTACCGAATGCTCCGTAAAATGTCAATCCCCGGCGGCGGCATCAATCGCGCCGCCTGAGGCAAGACGGCGCGCCCAGGCGTGGAGCGCTATGCCGAACGCCACCGACACGTTAAGGGAGCCTTTCGCGCCAAAAACCGGTATGGAAAGGCGTCCCAGGGACGCATCCGCCAGCACAAGGGCTTCCGGGCTGACGCCCAACTCCTCTGAACCGGCAATCATCACGCCCTCTCTGGGAAAAGGAAAGGCGTCCGGGGAAACGCCGCCCGTTTCCAGCGCAAAAACCGGCAGGGCTGCCGCCGCCGTACCGGCCCCGCGGCAGGCTTCCGCGAGGGACGCGCGGGTCCAGGGCAGAATCTCCGTACAGCCCATTGCCGTGCGCCGGGCGCGGGGATGGCCGGGATCGGCGGCAAGCGGAGAAAGAAACAGCCGCTCCACGCCAAAGGATTCGGCGGCGCGAAACATGGCCCCCACGTTGAAGGGAGAGCGAATATCGTCAAGATACGCCGCCATTCCGGGAAAAACCCGGCGCCGCGCGGGGTCAAGCCCGCCTGAGTGATCGATAAAGTCCCAGTCCGCCTGGCTTTGTCCCGTTTCCGCAAGCACAATATGCCGCGCCGTGTTGAGCGGGCGGAGCAATGCGCGCGGGGGAAGACCGGGGGCGGAAAACGCGGCGTGAGCGGCGGCAAGCGCGGTATGGGCGGCGGGAGCAAAGGACCCGTCATCGCAGAGCAGGGCAAACGCGGCGCGGGCGGCCTCTGCGCCGGCGGGGGAAGAGACGCCCCGGACAAGGCTGTTTTCAAGCAGCGAGAACAGTTTGGCGATTTTCCGCAGCCGTTGGGACCGGGGAAGACGCGCCCACTTGAGCGAAAACCCGAATGAAGGAGGCGTCATGCCCGGCCCCCCGCGTGCGGCCTGAAAGGATCGCGCCGGGCGGCAGGGGCCGTTTTACGGACCGTAAAATGGTACACTCGCGCAAGGCCGGACGCTTTTTTCATCGTTGTATGCTACCGGAAACCCGGTCCCCGCGCAAGCAAACCCGGCGGCCCAACCCTGAAAAAAAAATTCCCGCAGGGACTTGAAGCGTGGTATCATAATGTATTCTGGTTTAAGGAGGACACAATGGTCAGAAAGATTCCTTATGTAAAGCGTGAGCAGACGGCGGTTGACGAGATTCCCGGCTTTATGGGCGGTCCGCCGGTGCCGGTCCGCAATACGCCGGTAAGCGCCCGGGAGAATACCGCCGCGCTCTACCACGAGGGACAGCCCTACTGGCTGCCCCTGCCGTCGGACGCTTCGTTTTTTGTACCGCCCCTGTACAATAATAATCTGGGCCGCGGCGGTCCCGGCGGCATTACCGACGCGTTCGGTATCGCGTGGGAGTGGATCGATGCGGCGGGCGGGTCCATCGTGCGGCCCGGAGAGCCGCTGATGGCGTCTGCCAATGAATGGAAGGAAAAAGTGAAATTCCCCGATCTTGACGCCTGGGACTGGGAGGGGGAAGCCCAGCGGCAGAAAATCGACACCCGGTTTTCGGGCATGATTTCGCTCATCAACGGATTTTGGTTTGAGCGGCTTGTCTCGTTTATGGATTTCAGCGAGGCGGCCATCGCGCTTATCGATCCCGATCAGCAGGACGCGATCAAGGAACTGTTCGAGGCGTCAACCGGTTTCGCGTGCAGGCTGGTGGACAAGCTCTGCGCATACTGGCCCGCGCTGGACGGGATTCAGGTCCACGACGACTGGGGCGCGCAGAAAGATCCCTTCTTTTCCAACGAGGTAGCGTATGAATTCTTTGTGCCGTACATGAAGGTTTTGACGGATCATATCCACGCGAAGGGGCGCTATACGAGCCTGCATTCCTGCGGTCATGTGGAACACCGGGTCCGGTGTTTTATTGACGGCGGATTCGATCAGTGGGACCCGCAGACCATGAACGATACGCACCGGCTTTACGACGAGTTTGGCGATAAGATCATCATTTCCGTCATTCCCGATTTTTTCGACGCCGCCGCAACGCCGGAGGAAGATCAGCGGCAGGCCGCGCGGAACCATGTAGACCGTTTCTGCCAGCCGGGAAAGCCTTCCATGCTGGGCTTCTACGCGATGCCGGTGATGACGCCCGCCTTTATCAGCGAGATTTATGAATATTCGCGGCGGCACTATTTTAATCAGTAGGGGTGTTTAATAGACTTGTTCGATAACCGGACCGGTTATCGAACAAGTCCCCCCGGCAGCCGGAACGTTAGGCGAAATAAAAACCGCCTATTCAAAAAATACCCCGCCGTTTCCGGCGGGAGTCTCCATATTTTTACGGAATAATTGCCTTATAGATTTCACCCCACGGGCCTTTATCACCTTTAAGGGGTCTGTAGCGTTCTACAGAAGTTCCGTAGCGTTCTACGAAATGTCTGTAGCGTTCTACGGAAAATCCCCCCGCGCTACGCCGTATGCTTCCTTATCACAAGTGCGCAGACGGCGCTTATTACCAAACTTACCAAGCCCGCGATAATAAAGAAAAACGCTACTCCAAAATATTCCGCCACCGGCCCCGCAATGATTAGACCCAGCGGCATGGCCACGCTCATAAGGCACGAATAAAGAGAAAACGCGCGCCCCTGTTTTTCATTCGGGATTGTTTCCTGCATATATGCCGTAAGGGGGATAGAATATATATTGTTGCCGGTTCCCATAACAAAACAAATGCCGCCAAACAGTAAAAGTCCCGTCATGTTAGGAGGAACTATCCCGCACAAAAACGCCGTCAGTGAATAGATGAAAAGCCCTGACATCGAAAAGCCGATTTTATTTTTTATCCTGCTTCCCAGTCCGCCGGTAATACCGGCTCCGGCAAGCATGCCTGCTCCGTAGACAATCTGCACGATGCTTAAATGCCATTCCGTTCCCCCGAAGCTAGTTACCATAAGCGGATATAATGATGAAAGAGGCATTATAAACACAAACACTATCGTTGAAAAAACAGTCAGCAAAAAGAGTTTTTTGTTTTCAAGAAACACGAATACCCCTTCTTTCATTTCCCGCCAAAAATGTTTCTTCTCGTGAACTTCGCGGGAGAGTTCAGGTATTTTTATAATGCCAACGGTGAAACACGCGGCAAGGGCTCCTGCAAGATCTAAAATCAGAATAACTTCCATTGGCAAAGCGGCAAACATCGCCGCTCCTATGACCGGCCCTAACATAAACGAGCCCATGAAAATAAATTGATTGACGCTGTTTGCCCTGACGAGTTCTTCCCGCGGCACCAGTAACGGCATGGCGGCCGCCAATGCCGGGTAGTGAAATACGCCGCCTATTGCCCGTATTCCCAGCACCGCGCAAGCCGCCCAATACGGCGGCGTCCCCAAAAAGAACGCCCCGGCGAATGCCAAGGCGACAAAACCGGTGAACAAATCGGCGGCGATCATTACGGTTTTCCGTTTGAGCCGGTCTACCCAGACGCCGGCAAAAGGGCCAAGAACGGTTTGCGGCAGTGCGGCGAAAATCCCCGCCAGGGAAAGCATAAGAGCCGACCCTGTTTCTTTGGTAAGCCACCATATTAAGGCAAACTGCACCGCGCTTGAGCCGACATAAGAAACAGCCTGTCCTGCCGCTATGGTGTAAAAGTTTCTTTTCCAGTGATTGTTCTGTCCGTTCCGGGTTTCCATTAAAACTCCTTTAAAAAAATTATTATATATACATTACATTTTCAATAATTTCAAGCGCCACGGATGGCGCTTGCGGCAACAAATTTGGGCTAAAAATATGGCGTATAACGTTCCGGCTGTTTACGACGTTTGGGCGGGCATAAAAGGGCTTTGCGAAGCAAAGACCGCCCGCCCAAATGTGCCGCAATGAGGCGTGGGAAGGAGCGCAGCGACTGACCTAGC
>JAITGJ010000202.1 GCA_031280705.1 Spirochaetaceae bacterium | reverse complement strand
TGGAATACACGGATTCTTGAAAAAACCCATGGATTTTTATGGATTATACCGGTTCTGGGGACTGAAATCTGTGTAATCTGTATATCTTCTTTAGTTATTCTTATGTGGAACCACTATATCTGTGCTATTATGCGGTGAATAAAAACAACGGTCACGCATTATGCTATTCCACCGCGCCTGCGCCTCTTGGACCTTTTACCTATCAAGGCGTACTGGTCTCCCTCGGAAGAGATAATGAAAACCAGGTACACTCTACCGCGTATGGCGGCAATACCCATGGCGGCATATTCACGGTGAACGGGCGCTGGTTTGTAAATTACCATAGACAAACAGGGGATTTTTTCCCCGCCCGTCAGTCATGTATGGCGGAACTAACAATGACTGCTAACGGTCGATTTTTGCAGGCGCCTTTTTCCACGCAGGTTGAACGGACGGGAGAGCTCATGCCCGGCGCAAAAATTCCCGCCTATTCTGCCTGTGTGCTGACGGACAGGCGAGGAAGAACAAAAAAGCATACACAATCACCCTATTTTACCATGCGCGGGCCAAACCTGGCGGCAGAAGGAATACAACAGGCAGTAACCGGATTATCCGGCGGCTGTTCAGTTGGATTTAAGTATTTTAACTTCGGAACAGTAGAAAAAATATGGCAAGCGGGTGTGCTGTTAAAGAATGCGAAAAAAGGCAGGATAGACATTTTTATCGATACCGGCACATGGGAAAATAAAATTTGCATCATTCCTGTGCGGGAAAACCGCATGATCCCTCTATGGATATTTGGCGCAACCGTGCCGGTTTTTGGAATACACACCCTGTTGTTCTGTTTTTATGGACAAGGAAAAACTACGAATTTTATTTCGTTTATCGTTGCAAAAGGAGAGCGTATATAAATGAAAAAGCAGGCGTTCAATCCCTATTTGCTGAATTTTGAGTATGTGCCGGACGGGGAGCCGCATATTTTCGGCGGCAGGCTGTATGTGTACGGCTCCCACGACGCCTTTGACTGATCGGTCTATTGCCCGAATGATTATGTTTGCTGGTCCGCGCCGGATGTTACGCAAGGCCCGGACGGGCGGTATTACCTCTATTGCGCATTGAATTATAACGGGGTTATGTCTGTTGCCGTTTGCGATACCCCTGTGGGACATTACCAATATTACGGCGTTGTGCATTTGGCAGACGGATACGTCATAGGTTCCGTGCCGGAGGATATTCGCCAATTTGACCCCGGTATATTTGTTGATGATGACGGCAGAATCTATCTTTATTCCGGTTTCGGAATGAAAGACAGCCCGGAATGGGATGAGAAATTCAAGCGCGGAAAATATGACGGCGCGTACTGTATGGAACTTGAGCCGGATATTAAACAGAACATCCAACGGGAAGTGATAGCGATAGACGGGAAGACGATGCGGGGAATGGCGACGAACAGCCATTTCAAGGCGGGGACGGAGGCAAAATCGATACACATGGTCAGCGCGTGGGCGACGGAGAACCAACTGGTGTTCGCCCAGGTACAGACAGTGGAAAAGCATCAAAACGATAGGGGTAGTGGAATCGAACCGGGATGCGGGGGAGGGAGTGAAAACTGAGCGGCGGTATTTCATTTCCAGCCTCGGCGCGGATGAGGAATTGTTCGCCCACGCGGTACGGTCGCATTGGGGAATAGAAAACCGGCTGCATTATATGCTTGACGTGCTCTACCGTGAGGACGCCTGCCGGGTGAGGAAGGACTGGAGTCCGCGAACCCTTGGGCTGATACGGAAAATCGCGCTGACCATAGCGCGGTCTGACAAAGAGTCGAAAACCAGCGTCAGGGGCCGTGTCCAGCAAATGGCCTGGCCGGAGGATTATCTGGAGCGTCTGTTATCCCATTCCGATTTCCCTTCTGAACAGAATTCTACATAGTGCGCTCGCCCTTTCTGCTATAGCGAACGGCCTTGAAGTGGAGGTTTTTGAATTGTACCGGCACGATCATTCCCCCGCGGAGCGCCGGAGGCTGTTTGAGCGGTTCAAAACCGGCATCACCCAGAATGTTCTTAAGACCCTTGAGGCGGTTTATCAGGCGTATGAGGATTAAGGGGCGTTTGAAGCGGCCGCGCCAGCCAATGCCCGGCAGAGCCTCCCCGTAGACAAGCGCAAAACAGTGAAAAGAAAGAGGCTAGGGTGATGCACCCGGGTTGCCGGGCGGGAAAAGTAAAATAAACTATGCGCACACAGAAACGGCGCGGGGATCGCCTTCCCCGAAATGGGCCAGAATTGCCGGGCAGGAACAGCCGGGCGCATTCCGCGGAACACCGCCGGTCATCCTGGAAACGGAAGAAGCCGCTAATTCCCCCGCCGCCAAACGTAGCCGGCGCCGAAATCAAGCCGGGAAAGGCCGCCATCATGGAGGCCGGCTTCTTCGCCAATAATATACTTGTATTTTCCCTGCACATAAAAATACCACAGCTTTACATAGATCCCGGCGGCAATTACGAATTTCACCTTGTCGTCCGCGTTTTGCAGCCAGATACCTTCCCCCGCGCCGGAAGAAGCGCGTTCCGTGAACAGCCGGTACTCTTCGCGGTATACGATGCCGCCGCCCAGATTCGCCCAGAGGAGCGTTTTTATGATATTGATATTGAGTCCCGCCGTGCAAAACCATTCAAAACGAGTCCGCTCACTTGACGGGAAGTAAGAAAACCCGGACGCGGCGTTATTTACGGCAAGCCCGCTGTAGGTCATACTGCCTGAGTGCTCGTAGTTGTTAAAGGCCGGCGGGCCGAATTCGTTATCAACAAAAAAACTTGTGCCGCCGCTGATCCAGCCCAGGGAAAGGCCGATGGGCGTACTGAGCGATCCCAAATACCCCAGGTAGAACCCATCGGAAAAAATTCCCAGCACATTTTGTACGGTCCGCACCGTTGAATCGCGCCGGGCCTGGTTTAACTCCGCCCGTTCCTTCCCGCGCCGCGCAACCTCCGAATGGGGCAAATAGCCGTTCATCACGCTGTCGTGTTCTATGCGGGCGCTGTCCGACCCCACGATATGCGCGGTTGCCACATCCAGCATTTTAACGCTGAAATGATAGGCGTCTCCCGCTTCAATGATCGATCCGGCAATAATTATCTCCGCCCCGGTTTTCATGCCGATTGCAACCATCTTATCGTCGCTGACTTCGCCCGAATACTGAAAGTCGATTTCCCGCTGGATCAAATCAAGCCTGCTCCGGTCCACCAGGGTGATGCCCTTCCGGTTGCCCACCAGATGATCGGGCAGCCGCTCCATGACATATTCTGAAAGCCGCGCGCTGTCCGATTTTATGTTGACGATGGCGAGAATCGACCCGGCCCTGGCGCGATCAATGATAAAAGCCGCTTCCTTGCGGATCGCTTCGTCCAGGGTATCAAGGGCGTGTACGCTGCCTGCCGTTATGACGGCAAAAAGCAAAAAAATCAGTATTTTTCGGGTCTTTTCCATATTTTCCTCCGGTTTTGCGCTTAACTGTTCCGGCTTGATAACCGGACGCCGCACCGGGCCAGCAGCGCCGTTTCCCCAAAGATTAGTGTTTTTTGAAAAATAATACAAGTCGGACGGCGCGCCGGGGCACAAAAAAAGGGGCTGTCAAAACAATGGTTTTAACAGCCCCTCATACCCCGCCGAAACGGGGATATTCAGAATCAACGATTCTGAAAAAGTTCCGGACATGCCGGAGTTCCCGCCTGAAAGCGGTTACATAAAAACGCCGCCTAGAACGTGTACGACGGCGGCTCGGAGGGAGCCGAAGCCGGTTTTGCCCGCGGTGTGCGGGGTTTCCGGGTTTTCTTTTCCACAACCTTTTTGTCGGCGGCAGGTTTCCTGCCGGGGCGGCCGCGCGGTTTGGCGCCGGCCTTTGCGCCGGCTTTTGGACCGGGCTTGTCTGCGGCAGGTTTCCTGCCGGGGCCCCTGCCGGGTTTTTTCGCGGCGGCAGGCTGCTTTTTCGCCTCGGAGATCTTCCTTACTTCGGAAGTTACCTTGGTATCCTTCTGAAGCAGGCTGAGCTCATAGGCTGTTTGAAGGTTGATCCAGTATTCGGGTTTTTTCCCAAAGTACTTTCCAAGCTTCATCGCGATAACAATGCTTATCTTGAGCTTGTTATTGATGAGCTGGCGGACCGCCGAAGGGCTGAGACCGATGTCTTCGGAAGCTTTCGCGACAGAAATGTTATATTTCTCGAGAAGCTCTTTGACTACGATACCAGGTACGAGAACGGTAGATTTAGCCATATGCAAACTCCTGTATGGAACATGATAGTTAAAATAGTAATCTATCAGAAAAAAAAATCAAGCCCCCTGCGCGAAAAATATGATATTTTTTGCCTCTCCCATGCGTTTTTTGTACCCGCGCCGTCATATACTTTCACACAAAACATCCCGGAATACGCTGCGCCGCCGTGAACACGGCGGATTTTGTCATTTTTGGGCGAAAAATTGTTCGCCTGCTTCCCTTCCGCTGCGGTTTCCGGACACGCTGCATAAAAAAACAGCGGCGGGAACATACGCAGGTTTTGCCGCCGCGTCAATTTTTGCGGGAAAGTGCGCTGCCGGGCATTTTTACGGGCTGGTCAACCGCCGTAACCGGCGTGAAATCAAATACCGTTTCCGTTCCGCCGTCAGGGTGTTCCGGTTGGGTTGATGTTTTTGGGGGTTTCAGGCATGATAGGGGGCGCGCGTCCCGCGCAATACTGTTTTGGAGGTGCATTATGAGTCAAAGTATCTTTTCATGGCGTACCGGTTCCTGTGAGGTTTTTATGCTGACGGAGCATCAGGGGCCGGGAAATCCGGATATACTGCTTGACGCGGATCACGCGCTGGTCCAAAAGTACATTCCCGGGGGAAATTTTATCTCCGGCGTAAATGTTTTTCTGGTCCGGGAAGGGAAGCGGATCGTACTTTTTGATACGGGTTTTGGCAGACAAATCTTCGACAGCATGAAAACCCTGGGAATTGAGCGCGAAGAGGTGAGCGCCGTACTGATTACGCACCTGCACGGGGATCATTTTATGGGACTCGAACGGGACGGGAAAGCGCTTTTTCCTGCGGCGGACGTGCTTTTGTCAGAAAAGGAACGGGATTCCGGCATTTCCGCTCCACCCGGCGGTCCGGGCAAAAGCGCCGCAGCCGTTCTTGCGCCCTACGGCGGGCGGGTAAAGACCTTTACTCCCGGCACGCTCACCAAAGCGGAACCGCTCTTGCCCGGCATAGGCGCAATCGCCGCGTACGGGCACACGGCCGGACACACCGTTTATCTGATTGAATCGGCGGGAGAAAAACTCCTCATCACGGGAGACATGATCCATGCCGGCGCTATTCAATTCCCCGCGCCGGATATTTCCGTATCCTTCGACACGGATCCCGGCGCGGCCCGCGTTTCCCGCAGGGAAATTCTCGCGTGGGCGGCGGCGGGCGGCATCCCGCTTGGAGGAATGCACCTCGCGTATCCCGCGCTCGGAACGGTGCGCGCGGAAAACGGCGGCTATCATTTTACTCCCGCCGGTTGAGCGTGCGCGGGATTTTTGCGGCGCACATACGCGGCATTGGCTTTCGCCGCACGGATTTCCGGGTAACACGGTGGCAGCCGGAAGCCGCGCGGCAATTTTTCGTTATACGTCATGGATTTGAGCTTGTCTGGCAAGGAATTGGCTCATTAGAGCTGTTCTGAAACTTCAGTTTCAGAACAGCTTCCGCTTAAAAAAGCGGTTTCACAAGGCTTTAGCCTGAGAAACCGCAGGACGTGTTCCGAAACCAACCGGGTTTTGGAACAC
>JAITGJ010000131.1 GCA_031280705.1 Spirochaetaceae bacterium | reverse complement strand
AAATTGAGAAAGTAATGCCGTGGGTTGTCGAGGCGCAGGGTAAGCGCGGCGTCTCCCGGCGGGATGAGGATCACGCCCTCGGGTCCCGGCGCGGCGTACCCAGAGGGCACGAGTCCCCGCTCGTAAGGGATCAGGGTATGTTCAATGAAAAACTGCTCCGGGGCGTTGGTCCAGGCGACATTACAGGCGCTGAAGGCGAAAAGGGCGGAAGCCGCAAGGACGATAAAACCGGCGTATTTCTTCATAGGATAATCCTCGGAAACAAGGTATAGTTCAATTATACCATAAATAACTCCGGAACGCAAGATTTGCCCTGCCCAATTTGCCCTGCCCAATATCCGTATCCGTGCGGATATTGGGCAGGGCTTTCGCGGCGGAGCCGCAAAAGCCAGGGCGACGCGCGAACCCTGTGCAATCCGCATCCGTGCGGATTGCACAGGGAGGCTTGGGGACGGGGCTGTGAGCGGGCCTGGCGGGAGATCCTCCGGGCAGATGCAGGGTTTTGCCTCCGGCAAAACCCAAGCTCAAGCCGCGTAGCGGCTTGAGCAGGCTTGAGCGCGTAGCGAACCGGTCCCCGGCGAGGCCCTGCGCGAATGTCGTAAACAGCCGGGACGGTTATCGAACAAGTCTCCGCAAAATGCACCGCACCACCCTAAACGCGGTACCTTTTACCCTTATTGAAGCGGAATTTGTTTGGAAACTTCGCCAGTTTGGTGCTGCCATTGTTCAAAAATCATCCATATTAAAAACAGGGACAAGAAACTGGCAAACGTTGCCGCAGCTATTTGCGCCCCCAGCCGCGCCGGCCTCAGCGGGCCGGTATGCCATAAGGATTACCGCGTTTCCACGCAATGATTCAGTACGGGGGCTGGTTCAGATCGGGATCAGGGCCGGTGGCAACCGGGCTGCCCGAAGCGGCGTCTCCGCCCAGTTCCGGCGCGTCTTTGTACGCCGGGAACGCGGCGGCAAGGAGCCGGTTGCATTCATTCAGGTTAAAATTACCGTAGTCATACCCCAGGCCGCCGGTTTTGGGGGTATAGGGCACACAGGTGCCGCCCCGGTCCGGCGGTCTCCGCCCTGCGGCGGCAAGCATTTTCCGGTATATCAGCGGGTTGTTCACGTCAGGGGGCGGCGGCAGACCCGCTCCGGCCACACAGCAGGCCCGGGCGTTCACAGGTTTTTGGGCGCCGGATAAAAACAGAATCTTTACGTCCCAACTGCCGGAATGTTCGTAGCGCAGTTCCGCAGTTCCCTGCCCGGCAAGTTCCCCAATGGTACGGGCCGGGAAAAGGCTCCCCTCACCGCCCGGCGCGGTTTGAAGAATCCGGAACGAACGGGCAACCGCAAAACGGTAGGGCCCTTCTTGCCAGCCAAAAAGCAGGGAAATTACCCGGTGCAGTTCGTCCAGCCGGAAATCACCGGCAAGGGCGAGCCGCCGCCAAATATCAACGCCGCCGAGGCTGATTTGAATGACCCGCCATACTTCCTCTTCGTACTGTTCCTCCGCCGCGCTTCCCGCGCTGGACGCGGCAGTATCGGCCCGTACCAGACGAATCGCGTTGCGCCGGTAAATCTGGAGGGCTTCTTCCACCATGTCCCTGGTTTCTTCGTAGGTGTCGAGCATACTATCCAGCGAATTATCCATGGCGTCGAGTTCCAGTTCCGGCGGCGGCTCATCGCTGTCAAGGTCCTCAAGAATCGCCGCCGCGTGGCTCTGAATCTGGGAAAGTACCACCACCGTATGTTTGGGAAGCCACGACGTATTGGCTTCATCTTTGAGCAGCCGGGCGGAAAGCTCGATCACCGCCGTGTGGAGTTCCGCCACCCGCCGCCTGACCGCGCCCATTTCACGGTCGGCGGCGTTATCGTAGGTGGTTTTGAATTCGTCAAGCGCCCCGGACACATAGTCCGCCAGCCCCGAACGGGTCCGGGAATCGAGCCGAACCGCCTGGGGAACAATCCGCTCCACAATCTCCGGGATACGGGTATCGCCGCGAAACAGCGCGTCCCGTACATAGGCCTGAATCACAAATTCCGATATGGGAACGCCGTTCCGGTAGAGGGTTTCTTCAATATAGGTCCGGTCCGAAACGGTTTGCACTCCCTCAAGGGATGTCCGGTCGGGGATTTCCCGGCCCGCGCGCCAAAACCGCGATTCAAGGCCGTAGGGGACCGTCTCGATCTGGTCCGTTTTTTCGTACAAAAATTCTTCCAGGGACCAGGCTGGAACCTCCCGCATCCGTTCGCCGCCGTACCAATAGGCAAAGGCGATTTGCTCATCCGTGGAAACCCCCGGCCCCAGATACTCAAAGGACCCGGCGAATCCCGCCTCCGCCGCTTCGAACCATCCGTACAGATCTTCCGGGGGCCACTCGTCCTTTCCGGCTTTTTCCAGATCGAAAGAACCGGCCCGCCAGTCCCGGCACGACACGACAAAGCGGTCGCCGGGCACAAAGCCCGTTTCCCGGTAAATGGACCGCATATCCAGCGTGTGAATGGAAACTTCCAGCGGATCGTCAAAGGGATCTTCGTTATAGGCGCTTTCGTTTTCGGGGTTGTCCCGGGCAACGTACTGGGGGGCATATTCCTCGCCATAAATGGCGTAATAGGGGTATAGCTCTTCCGGCGGCCCCTCCGTGGTGGTAATGGGCACGGGCGCGCCCTTCCAAAAAAAGGACAGTTCCTGGGGCATCAATATGGGGTTGGCAAAGGGAACGCAGCGATGACCGGGAATCAAAATTCCGTTGAGCAATTCAATCCGCGTGGGGCTGATCGCAAACCGCGCGGACTCGAAACAACCCCGGCGGGAAATCCAGCGCCGGTCTCCCAGCCGGAAGGCTATGTTGCGGGAGTTGATCAGCGCGGTAATTTCCTGGGCCAGCCGGGGAGACTGCTTTCTGGAGCCGGCCATCCGCACAAAAGATACGATATTGTCAATACTGAACGGCCCGGTGGCATTTTCGAGGAACTCGTACAGTGCATCTTCCTGGTTCTGGGTCATGACTATCACTAATATGCCAGCAAAGGCACATAGATTTCAAGGTTTCAGATGAAGATGGGCATGTTTTTAGCGATAATGCCCCTTCACGCCGTGCCGGCGACGCTGCCCGCTTCATCGCAGTACCGGCGGCCGCTTCCGCTTCATCGCCGGGTAAGTTCCTTCCACGGGTTTATGCTGAAGCGCGCCACAAAATAAAGCCAGCCGAAGGCGAACCCCGCAAGGTGCGTGAGGTGGGCCACTCCGTCGCGCCGCCCAAAAATGGAAGAAACCAGTTCGATACCGGTAAAGCCCAGCACCATCACCGGGGCGCGGAGGGGTAAAATCCCCCAGAGGTAGATGCGGGACTGGGGAAAAAACACCGCATAGGCAAACTGAACCGCGAAAATCGCCCCGGACGCCCCCAAAAGATGCACCCAATACGCGCCGGTCAGGAGGTACACCACAAAAGAAAACACCCCCGCGAGTATCCCGGTCAAAAGGTAATAAAGGAGGAATTCCCGGCTTCCCATGTGCCGCTCAACCTGATGGCCAAAAATAAAGAGCGCAAGCATATTAAGGAGAATATGATCAAACCCGCCGTGGACGAACATATACGTTACAAACTGCCACACCCAGCCGTTCAGCGCCAGAGCGGGGGTAAGCGCCGCATACCCGCCTGCCGCCGGATAAATCCGCTGAAGCAAAAACACGAGCCCGTTGAGGACCACGAGGATCAGCGTTATATTGTCATAACGATAGCGGAAGGGCCGCCGGAGGGGATTCATGGGAGTAATATACCAAAACGGCGGGGGAAAGTAAACCGCAGGGGCCGCCTGCCGTCCGGCGAAATTTCCCCAAAAAAGAAACATGCGCCTTGACACGGTCCGCCGGCCGCCCGATGCTGGGGAGAGGATACCCTATGATCCACCTGAAAGAAATTGAGGCAAAAAGCATCCTCACCAAAACCAGGGTGCCTGCGGGAGATTATGTCATCAATCCCTACATTGGCTGCCCCCACAAGTGCATGTACTGTTACGCCGACTACATGAGGCGCTTTACGGATCACGCGGAAAAATGGGGTGATTTTATCGACATAAAACACTACGCGGGGAAAATACCGATCCGGCGCCTTGCGGGAAAGAAAATACTGTTCGGCTCGTCCACGGATCCCTACAATCCTTTTGAGCGGAAATACCGCGTTACGCGCAGTCTGCTTGCGCAATTTGCCGGCACGAATATCGCCGTGCAAATTCTTACCAAATCTGATTTGATACTTGACGATCTTGACCTCCTTGAGAAAATACCCAACTGTACCGCGGGATTTTCACTCAACACCCTGGACGACGGCATACGCAGAGCGCTTGAGCCGCGCGCTCCCTCCATTGAACGGCGGCTGACGGCGGCACGAAAACTGCATGCGGCGGGGATCAGCACCTATCTTTTCCTTTCGCCGGTATTTCCCGGCATAACTGATTTCCGGGAAATACTGACGGCGTGCCGGGATTTTACCGGGACTTTTTATTTTGAAAACCTCAATCTGCGCGGCGCATACCGTCCCGCCGTCCTTGCGTATATCCGCGAAAACCATCCGTCCCTTGTGCCGCTGTACGATGATATTTATCGCCGTAAAAATATGGAATACTGGCGCATTATGGAAAAGGAAATCGGCGCTTTTTGCCGGAAACATGACATTAAATATGGTTCGTATTTTTATCATGAAAAAATAAAAAAAGCCTGACCGCGCGGATGCCGCCGTTTATGGGCCGCATATCAGGATGCAAAATTCCTGTCCGCGCCGCACCGGACGCGGCCTTCCCCTGCGCGGCCCGTCCGGCGCATACGTACAGGCATGCCCGATCTTTTACGCGATGGCGGCGGCGCGGCTTCTAAACAAAACGCCCTTGACGTAATCTTTTCAGCATGCTATACTCGTATAATAATGACAATCATACCGCACAAAAGGCTTGTGTGTCTCGTCCTTACGGCGTTTTTGACGCTTGCCGCCGTTTTCGCGGAGATTTTTGTCTTCACCCGGCATGACCACGAACATACCGGGGAACAATGTACCATCTGCCTTGAAATACAAATCGTCCGGCAGGTACTTGAGGGAGCGGGGCGCGCGGGCGCGGCGGGCGCCGCCGCCGTGCTGGCCGTCCGCGCGGCATTACGGGCAAAACGCGCCCGTTCGCTTTGTTTCATCCCCGCCACGCCGGTCCTGTTAAAAACCAGACTCAATTTTTGATTTCCCCCCCCAACGCCTGCGCCTTTGATGCCGCGCTCCTGATCAATGGACCTGTTCAACAGCCCCATTGGTGCAGGTCTCCGCACATGCGCTGCGGCACGATAGATGCACGCATTGTGCCCTGGCGCAAGCGGCAAATATGTGGAGACTACGCCGGACTGCCGGCGCCGAACAACGCCCACGGCGTATATTTCCCGTCTGATTTTTGACGGAAGGGGAAAAGGGGTGCACACAAAAAACAGGGATATCCGGCAGCATTGGAAAGCCGTGTACCGCACAACTCTATGAGAGTTGTTTAATAACTTCAGTTATTAAACAACTTCCGCTAAAAAACAGCGAAAAGCGGAGCTTTTTGCAAGACTTGTTCGATAACCCACCGGGTTATTGAACAAGTCCATTCATTTTCGAGGGGTTTTTATGAAAAAAATCCGCAGGGCGTTATCGCTTGCCGTAATCGCTCTTTGCCGCATGTGCGGCTGCGTGCGGAAAAACAACGCCGCATATACCTGCCGGGGATATTACATGGGAACCTCTAAAAACCGGTTGTTTTCAGAGGTTCCCTTGCGGTTTCTCGCCCTATGGGCTGCGAAACACGCATTTTTAAGCGGTTCATCTCTAAAAACTGAAGTTTTTAGAGATGCC
>JAITGJ010000061.1 GCA_031280705.1 Spirochaetaceae bacterium | reverse complement strand
ATGCCCCCTGAGACAGGGTTGTCCGGAATCCCCGGCGGCATGGTTTTGGACGGTCATAATTTTTGAAGAAGGCGGCGCATCCCATGTTTTCTGTGTATTTTTGGGGCGTCCGGGGCAGTATCGCCTGTCCCGGTTCCGATACGGTGATTTACGGCGGCAATACCTCATGTCTGGAAATCCGGGCCGGTAAAAAACTGGTCATTGTGGATCTGGGGACCGGCGTGCGGAGTCTTGGAAACCGGCTCCTCAAACAACAATCACGTAACGGTTCTATTGACGCCGATGTTTTTATCACCCATACGCATTGGGATCATATTATGGGCTTTCCCATGTTCGGCCCGATTTTTATGGGCGCCACCACCCTCCGCATCCGGGGACCGGCCAACGACAAGGACGTATCCCTGGAAACAGTATTTAGCCGTCAGCTTTCCTACGATTACTGGCCCGTCCGGCTCAACGAGCTTGCCGCGCATATTGAGTTCGAGCATATTGATGAAAAGGAAATAAACCTTGGGGACGGCCTTATAGTTACGAGCAAATATCTGAATCATCCCATTGTAACACTGGGGTACCGCTTTGAGTACGAGGGGAAAACTATCGTTACCGCCTAC
This sequence comes from Spirochaetaceae bacterium, assembly GCA_031280705.1. Taxonomy (GTDB): domain Bacteria; phylum Spirochaetota; class Spirochaetia; order Treponematales; family Breznakiellaceae; genus JAISQV01. The sequence goes on along the minus strand of JAITGJ010000061.1, from coordinate 10,885 downwards.
GATACCGAACCATACGGAGCCGGCGAAGGCGCCGGTGCGGAACAGGTGGAAGCCGCCCGCGAGCACAACGAGCGTTTTTTGCATTTTATCCGGGACGCCGATGTCCTTGTTTACGATAGTATGTATACCGAACGGGAATATCTCGCGTCAAAGAAGGGCTGGGGTCATTCCAGTTTTGAGGAAGCGATTCGTTCCGCCCGCCGGATGGGGGTAAAAAAGCTCGTTTGTTTTCATCACGATCCGGGACGCACGGACCGGCAGCTTGATGTGTTGGGCCGCCGTTACCGCCCCGCCGCCGCGAAGCCCGCCCGGAAAGGCGGTCCTTCCGGCGCGATCGTGGAACGTCCGGTCAGTTTGATCATTGCCCGCGAAGGGACCATCATCAGGGTATAGGAGCCATGCCGCGCATTCCCGAACTTCTCGCTCCCGCCGGGTCGCCTGAGGCCCTCAACGCCGCCATTGGCGAGGGCGCCGACGCGGTGTACCTCGGTCTCAAGGAATTCAACGCCCGGCAGCGGAGCGCCAATTTTACGTATGCCCAATTTGAGGCCGCGCTCCGCGCCCTGCGCCGCATGGGCCGCAGGCTCTACGTTACGGTAAATACGGTTTTTGAGGAGCGGGAGGCGGACCGTATGTACCGCCTGCTCAAGTACCTTTCCGTTACCGGGCCGGACGCCATTATCGTGCAGGATTTCGGGGTCCTTAAAATGGCGCGGGACAATTTCCCTTCCCTCAAAATCCACGCGTCAACCCAAATGAATATCGCCTCCGCGCCGGCCGTAAATCTCATTTCAAAACACGGCGTTTCCCGGGTCGTGCTGGCGCGGGAACTTTCCCTTGCCGAAATCGCGGCCATTTGCGCGGGAACGAGCGCGGAGATTGAGGTGTTTGTCCACGGCGCGCTCTGTGTCAGCGCGTCAGGGCTCTGCCTTTTTTCCAGTTTTCTGGGCGGCGCGTCCGCGAACCGGGGGCTTTGTACCCAGGCGTGCCGCCGGTACTATCGCCGCCGGGACGGCGCGGCGGGCTACTACTTCAGCCCCGCGGACCTGGAGCTTCTCGCGGACATTCCCGCGCTGGCCGGGGCGGGGGCCGCTTCCTTCAAGATTGAGGGCCGCATGAAAAGCGCCGGTTATGTGGGCGCCGTGGTATCCGCGTACCGCCGCCTGCTCGACTCCTTGGAGCGCGGCCCGGAGACGGCGCTTGCCGAAGCGCGGGAAATTGTGCGGAATGACTTTGCCCGCAAAAAAACCCGGTTCTATTTTGACGGACCGGCGGCCCGGACTGCCGGGCTGCCGGACTGGCTCGATCCGGCAAAGGACGGCGGCGTGGGCATTCCGCTGGGAAATATACGCCGCGTCCGCGGTTCATCCGGGGAGCGGCGCGGCTTTATTGCCGCCTGTTCGCCTCCCCTTGAAGCGGGGGACTCGGTCCGGTTTCACCGTTCCGATGATACCGAACGGAAAGCGCATAAACTTACCGCGGCTGAACAGGAGGGGGACGGCGTCTGGATTTCCGTTCCCGAAGGCTTTAACGCGGGCGATCCGGTTTACCTGATCCAGCGCCGGAGTGCGGGCCGCCGGTATCCTATGGTGATACGCGACGCATCCGCCCCATCCCGGCGGATACCGGGCAGTGAGCGCGCGGGGGAACCGGTTTTCCCGGTGGAAAAAACCGCGCGGGGAAACGTCGCCGAGCCGGTGAAATTGCTGCCGCCGGGTATATACGCGGCGGCAGCGCGAATCGAAGATCTTTTCGCGATCCAGTCGGAGCGGCCCGTCAAGGTGATTCTGGCCCTCTCCCGGAAAAACGCCGCGTATCTGCTCGACCGCGCGCGAAAGCCCCTTCCCTTTGGCGGCGGGGATCTGGTGCTTTCCCTCGATCCCTGGTTTCCCGAAGCCGAAGTTTCCCGCACGCGGGAAACGGTGAGCCGCCTGCTGGAAGCGGGGTTCACCGCCTGGATCATCAACAATCCCGGCCATGTATCCCTCTTCCGGGGGCGCCGCGCGGCGCTCCTTATTGCCGGGCCCTGGCTTTATACCTTTAACCGCTGGGCGGCGGCTTTTGCGGCTTCCCTGGGCGCGGCGGCCCTGGTAACGCCGCTCGAAAATAACCGGCAGAATCTTGAACGTACCGTTCCCGCTTCCCGGCGGGCGCTGGCGTTTGTAACCCTTTTCGCCTTTCCGCCACTGTTCCGTATCCGCGCGGATCTTTCGGCCTACGGTTTCGGCGCTTTTGGCGACAGCCGGGGCGAAGAATTCCGTCTGGTGAGCGGAGAGGAGGGCAGCGCCGTGTTTCCCGAAACGCCGTTTTCCATCGTGGACAAGCGGCCTTTTCTGGAGCAGGCCGGATTCCGCCGGTTTATCATTGATTTTTCCGGGATTTCCGGCGGGCCGCTCAAAAAGAAGGACTACCGGATGGTTATGAAGGCCGCTCTTTCCGCGCGGGCCCTCCCCGGCGGAAGCCGCTTTAACTGGAAGGACGGGTTTTACGCGAAGGAAGAAGACGGCGCGGAGCGGCCCGCCGCTTTGGAAGGGGGCCCCGGTCTGGAAAAGCGCCGGCGGAGTACCCCGCGCTCCGGCGCTTCCGGCCGGTGAGCCGCCCGCACGGCGCCGGGCAAATCTTTACCCTGCCGCAAATAGTTGCGTTTATTCCAAAAAAGAGCAACATTTTGAAGCGTTAGTATTGACACGTTTTTTCTTTTTGTCTACCATAAATCGTTGATTTGTTCAATAGCGCCCGCGCGGCCCGCTTACCGGCGCCGTCCGGGGCTTGCGGACAACACGCGGGATCTCTCGTGATGGGGCGTTATGGGCTGTCAGCCATTATCCGCCCCGGTGGTATGCTGCACAAAATAACACGTTGCCGCCGTATCACCCGTACCTTTTTTTGACAAGGAGCCAAAATGAAAAAATATACCGGAATTGAATTGATGGAAAGCGCCCCGGTGCCCACCGCGATTCTCCGCCTGGCCGTTCCCATGATGCTGGGGAGCGTCGCCCAGATGATCTACAACATGACCGATACCTTCTTTATCGGCCAAACCAACGATCCGAATATGGTGGCGGGCATCTCCCTTTCCATGCCGCTGTTCATGCTTTCCCAGGGAGTCGGTAACATTTTCGCCATGGGCGCGTCGAGTTACCTGTCCCGGTGCCTGGGCGCGAAAAATATGAAGGAAGCCAGGCACACCAACGCCGTTTCCTTTTGGGTAACGTTTCTTATCGGCATTTGCATCACCGCGCTCGTAACGCTGTTTCGGGAGCCGGTACTGCACCTCATCGGGACCAGTGAAGTTACTTTCCCCTATGCGAACAGTTATTTTACGATAATATCGATGTTTATCGCCGTTTCCATGCTGGGCATGGCCGTTGGCGGGGCGATCCGTTCCGAGGGCGCCAGTACCGCGGCAATGATTTCCCAGGTCCTGGGGATCGGCATCAACATTGTGCTTGACCCGGTTTTTATCCTTTACTTCGGTTGGGGTGTCGCCGGGGCGGCCTGGGCCACCATTGCGGGGCAGGCGGTAGGACTTACCTACGCGATTCTGTTTTACGTCCGGGGAAAATCCGTACTGACCATCAGCCCGAAGTTTTTCAAACCCAACCGGAAAATGTTCCGGGAGATATTCAAGATCGGCGTTCCCGCGGCGGTGTCCAACATCATCTTTACATTCGCCATGGTGGTTTCCAACATTGTCGCCGCAAGTTACGGGGATCATGTGGTGGCCGGAAGCGGTATCAGTATGCGCGTTTCGATGCTGGCGTTCGGCCTCATCATGAGCCTCGGCTTCGGGTTCGGCCCGTACGCGGGATTCAACTACGGCGCGAAAAACCTGAAACGGCTGATCGCGGGATTCCGGGTAACCATTACCTGCACCACGGCCCTTGCCCTGTTTTTCATGGTGATTTTTTACTTCTTCGGGCGGCAAATGATGATGCTCTTTATCCGTGACGAAGCGACCATAAACGCCGGTTCCCGCATGATGCGGGCCTTCCTCATCGGGCTGCCCACCATGGGCCTCCAGATGACGATTATGTCCACCTTCCAGGCGCTGGGAAAACCGGTTCAGTCCACGATTATCAACATGGGGCGGCAATTTCTGGTGTACTTGCCCCTGCTCTTTATCCTGAACCGGACGTTTGGTTTTACGGGTTTCATTTATACCCAGCCCATCTCCGACGTCATTACCGGGGTCGTGGCGGCGCTGTTCGGCATGAACCTTTTCAGAAAACTCGGTAAATCGTTCGCCGCGGAACCGTCTCCCGCCGGGGAAGTCCCGGAGGGAAAAGCGTCCGGCCTCGCCTCCATCCGCGCCTCGTAAAAAGCGGGCTGTCCGCTTCGGGCCGCCCGGTTTCCGCCCCGGCGGTGCGCAAAAAATGCCGCGCCGGTTTATTTGCCGTGTGTTTTACTGCCCCGCCGCAAAGCGGCGGGGCAGTTCATTTTTAAGCGGCATTTTGTCCGGAAATCTCGCTAAATGAGCGCCGCTAAATTAGCGCCGCCACATTGGCGCCGCCACATTGGCGCAATTTCCGAACAACTTTATTGAGGATTTGCCATACAGTCCTAGAATACGACGGCTTCTTCCGCCACGCGTTCTTTTTCTTCCGCCGCCTCCAGAACAAGCGATTCTTCGGCTTCCCGGTGCGCGGCGGTCCCGTCTTGCTTGTGTTCGGGACGGAATTCTACATGCTCCGCCACAATAACCACCTTGGAATGGGGCTTTTCGTCGGTTCCGGTCCACCGGTCCTGCTTGATCCGGCCCACGACCCGCGCTCCCCGGCCTTTGCCGCCGTGCTGGTACACCGCCTCCGCAAGTTTTCCCCAGCATTCGACGTCAAAGTAGCTTACCTCATGCTCGAAACCCGCATCCTGCCGGTAATAACGGTTACACGCGAGGGAAAAAACACACACCTGGGCGCCCTTGGGCGTGCTCCTCAGCATCGCATCCCGGACAAAATTCCCCTCAAGCAAAACTGAATTGAGATTGTTCATACAGATCTCCTGAAACAGGTATTCCGGCTCCGCAAGGCGGGGCCCGGCATGGGCGCGGCCGCCGCCGCCAGAAAACCCATGCATCTCTAGTTATGCGAATGTCCCCGGTTTTGCTTCAACCGGCTGCGTTATGGATAGACGCGCCCGCAATAAACGGCATAACGCGGTACAATCCGCGGGCCGGGCGGCCTCCGGTCAGCCTTTGAGGATAATTTTGGAAATGCAGAGTCCTGTGTAGAGTTTCATCGCTTCGGTGCTGTCAAGATCGGTAAGTGACGGCGTTTCAAAAACAATTGATTCGGCCATGCCCGGGATCGTGTGGGAGCCGATTTGCTTTCCCGATCTTACGGACACCATCCGTTTGAGTTTTTTCTGGATAAGTCCCTGTACGTCGCGGGCCATCTGGCGGTGGGCATGCTCGTCCAGAATTTTCCGCCAGCGCGTTTCCATTGTTTTAAGGTACTGATCCACGTTCTGTCCGGACGGAAGTTTTTCCTCCAGATATTCCGTCGCCGCTTTTTTGAGAAGCTGCTCAACGGAGAGGGCGCCTCCACCTGTGGTGTTTTTTGTCTTTTCGCCATCGAATTCTCCCGGTATCGTTTTTTTCCGGTGTCTGAGGTGATAGAAGAATCCCACCAGAGCGGCAAGAACCGGCGTTGAATACCAGAACGGGAGGAGAATTTTTACGTCCGCGAGCAGGTCCTTCCGGTTTACGAGGAGCAGCGCCGCGAACGGCATCAGCTTGCCGCGATCATCAAACAGTTTTGTGTATTGCAAAAGCCCGCCCTGGGTCCGCTCCATTTCGGCCTGAATAAGGTAGGTTTTGGGATCTTCAAGGAGCATGGTCAAACTGGGAGCCATTTGGGAGACATACCCTGACAGTATCCGCTCAAAATCCTTGTCGTGTTCCATGGCGGGTTCTTTCTGGAACGTTTTGACCAATTTGGCCCAGCGTGTTTTGATGACCTTTTGCACCTGGGGCCGGATCTCGCCCAAAAGTTTTGCCGCGAGGGGAAATACCTTGCTTTTGCTGATAAAAACCTGTTCGTCAAAGCGGTTCCGGTAAATGATGAGCGCGGGCAGCGTCAAATTGGGATCCTGCCCCGCCGGGATCTGTGTCGCTTTGCTTTTTATGAATTGCTCAAGTTCCTCCTGTCCATAAATAAACATGAGCGGTTTTCCGGTGGAATTGGTAAATCCCATAATGTCTTTGATGGTAAAAAGCCAGGGCTGTTTTTCCAGTTTTGTTTCAATTTCCTGAATGGCCGTTTCCCGTTCTTTTTTCGCCGCCGTGCGGGTCCAGAAAAAATTGACAAAAAATTCGATGAGGTATATCGCCTGAATCGTGCCCAAATCCGAGCTGGTAAATTCGTTTTTTTTGCGGAGTTCCGTTTTTATCTGCGCGCCGAAATAGGGCCAGAACAGCGAAGCAAATTCTCCGCCGTCTTCAATGCCGGTAACGCAGTCCATGGGACGGCTTTCAAGCTGCTGGAGGATATTTTTTATCAAAATATCCTTGCCGCGCAGTTGGGTACTCAGCCGGGCCGCGTAGTATTCCTTATTGCTGTGGTTTTGTAAGTAGTGCTGAACTTTTACGATGGACGCTTCCAGTGCCCGGCGGGGAAGGTGCCGCGCCAAAAACAGCGCCGCGCCCATTTCTTCGGGGAAGGAAAGGCGGATGACCGGCATATCCGTGGTCAGGGGGGCCTTCATATAATCCCCCAGGCCGCTGATGGTCAGCGGCAAAAGCTGCTCGCCGGGAATGTTCAGCCCCAGGGTTTTTTCATCGGGGAAGGGCAGTCCCGCCTGTCCTTCAAGGGTCGCGTACGCTTTGTTCACCATGTCCGCGTAGTATTCCAGGATGAGGAGCTTTCCCGCATTTTCTTCCGTAACCAGTTCGCATTTTCCCGCGTCCACCAGCGGGTTAAGTTCCGCCCAGAAACGCGCGGTTGTTCCCGTGGTCCACGCCCGCCATTCCGGTTTATCCGCCGCGTAATGATTGGCATATTTACTCAAAAATGAAAGGAACGCTTCAATTTCAACTGCCGGAGACCGGTGCTTGTTGGCGTAAGAGAGTAAAATGGTGTAAAGATCGGTTCGTTGTGCCATTTTCACATTATAATCGGCAGAACCGGCAAGAACAATTAAGCCGCGCGGGAAAAATGCCGTTTCAAACGAAGCGCCGTTTCGCGCTCAAGCGCTCCGCCGCCCGCGCCGACAATCTAACAAACTGTCATGGCGGCATCTTTTTCGGGCAAAAAACAATTGATACGGTTTCTCATTTCCTTCGCCCTGGCGGCGGGAACGTTTTTCCCCCTCGCCTGGTTCCTCTCCGGGCCGCGCCTCGCCCCGCACTACGATCTCCTTATGAACCATATCGGGGCCCTTCCGCCCGCGCCGGAACTCACCCTGATAGAGACCGGCTCCGTCTCTCTGAACGCCGGTCAGTACGAAGAACACCTGCTCGAACCGTCAATGGTAACGCGGGTTATTCTTACCCTGGCCGAGTTTGACGCCGGCGCGCTCGTCATTCATTCGCCGGTCCTGGGGGTCTCGCCGCTGGGCGGTCCCGCCGGAGCGGACCTTCGGGGGCGTTTTGAGGAAGAATTTACCCTTATCGAACAAAATATCCGCAATCTTTTTCAGGGTATCCGTGCCGGCTCCATTCCGCCTGAAGAATCGGAGCGGTATGTTGACGGCCTGGTGAGCCTTTCGGCGCGGGGCCGGGACCGTCTGCTTGCCTCGCTTACGCGAAAAGACGAAACCGGTGAACGCCTCATGGAGCAGGCTTCGGCCGTCTTCGGCAAGGTGTGGCGGGCCGGCGGTATCCGGCTGCCTGGTCCGCTTGACGCGCCGGGAAGCGGGGAGGGCGCCTGGTACGTCCGCCCCGTCCCCGATGGAGACGGCGTATTTCGCCGCGTCGCTCCCGCGCGTTACGGCGCCGGTCCGGACGGGGAAACCCGGAGCGCGCACATCATGTTTATGGCGCTCATGCAAAAATGGCGGCGGGTGCGTTTTGTCTATTCTGAAAACCGGTCCGCGGGCAGCGCGCTGCGGCGGCTTTTTCCGGCGGGCCCGGCGTCTACGGAACGCGGGCCGGAGCGCGGTTTATATCCGCTCCGCCTTGAGCTTGACGGAAGCGGCGGAGAACGGATCATCCCCCTTGACCGGCGGGGCCGCGTCCTTCCGCTCCATCCCCGGGATATTCCCGGCGTACGGCGTCTTCCCCTCAGCCTGTTTTTGGATTACGCGCGGGTGGAGGAAGAAATTTTTACGCTGCTTGAAGACGCGGAAAACAAGGGGTACTTTGCGTATCTTGATCCCGAGGCGTGGCCCGTTATCCTTTTCCGGTATGCCGCCTCCCTACAGACTGAACTTCTTGAAAATTCGTCTGATGATAAAAAATTCCGCTGGCTTGATTTTCGCGGGCGCTGGATCAGGAACCTTGCGGCTTTCCTTGACGGACCGTCGGAAAGCCTGCTTGAAGCCGGCTATGAAGCCCTGATCGCGCGGGAAGGGCTCGACAGCGCGGGCGTTGAGCGCGTTGTCGGAATGCGGGAAGAAATGCTCGCTTCCTTTACCCGTCTCCGCGCGCGGTACGGGGAATTGGCCGGTTTGCGGGGCGAATTTTCCACCGCCCTTGCCGGGGCGTTTTGTGTGATGGGAACGGTCCGCAAAAGTCCGCAAGAAGCGTCCGGCGCCGGCGCGCGTCCCCTGCCCCCGCGCGGAAACCCCACCGCCGCCGAGGTTTCCGTTATTCTGGCCAACACGCTCCTTACGGGGGACGCCGTAACTCCCGCGCCCTTTCGTTTTATCGCGCTCTGGAGCCTCCTCTCCGCCGCCGTCCTGCTCCTTTTCCTCAAGAAGCCGCCGCCGCTTTTTACGCTGATTGCGGGGAGTATTGCGTTTTTGGTTACCGGCGCGGCGTTTGCTTCAAGTTTTGTTTTTACCGCGTACTGGATCGATCCCCTGCTGCCCGCGCTTTCCGTCCTCGCAGGGACGCTCGCGTCCTCGGTAACGGCCCGGTGCATGAAGCTCAGCGCGGCGCGGCGTTTCCGCGAAGCGTACCGGGGATCCCTCGCGCCGCACTATCTCAGACAGGTGATACGCGAGGAAAATCCCCCGCCCGGCGAAGTACGTGCGGCAAAGGCCGCGATTATCGCCGTGCGGAAGGAGACGCTGCGCCTCGCGGAAATGCGGGAACCGCCTGAAGCAAGCGCCGAGGCATTCCGCTCCTTTCGGGATACCGTGTTCCGGCACTTTACCCGTACCGGCGGCACATTTCTCGGCGCGGAGGGCGATATGGTGTTTATCGCCTATGGTTCGCCCCTTGAGCGGGTGTGTCTTAACAGCCTTAAATCGGAAATTCCCTATGAAGATGAAGAACGCGCCCGGAGTAACCACAGTCCCGCGGCCAAGGCGGTGGGCGCGGTTATGGAGTCGCCGGGCATCGCCGGGGGAAAGGGCGGCGCATGGGTGTTCGGCATCGACGCGGGAGAATGCGTGTTCCGCTGGTCTGCCCACGGGGGATACGCCGCGTTTGGGCCGCCGGTGATCCGCGCCCGTACGCTGGCAAATCTTACCGCCCGTTACGATGCGCGGATTTTGGTAACCGGGAATGTCATTGAAAAAGTTGACGGGGTGCTTTCACGAAAAACAGATATTCTGCGGGACCGGACGGGCGCGATCAAAGAAGCGTTTTATGAGTTGATTGTTGAACCGTCCGCGCGTCCGGCGCCGTTTTGAGCCGCCCGCGCCAACTTGGCGGGGTTTCCGCATTAATTCCACTGCACGAGAGGGGGTGCATTACATGTCAAGTAAAAGAAGGGAAATAATTGCGCTTATTGTACTTGATGTTATTTTAATATTTTGTACGCTATTTGCCCATCATTTATATTTGAAAAATAATGCCAATGAAAACCTGACGGCAGAAACTGTAATTGATAAAAACGGCTCTTTAACCATAAAAATATTTATTAAACCCGGCTGGAAAATAGCTTTGGTATATTTGCTGTCATTTAGCATGAGCGGTGCAATAATTTTAAGTATAATAAATATTGGAGGATATATAGGCAAAAAGGAAGTCCCGCTTAAAAACAAAGCAATAATAATTTTGTCAATAAATATGGCATTAACGATACTATTATTCCCCGTTATGACAAAATTTTCGTTAATAATGTATATGGTAATAATCGCTGTATTTATGGCCGTTAAACTAATGAATAAAATAAGGCACAGAAAAAACAATGAAGCAGAGGGGCGCGTAATATAGCAGCCGCGCCCGTCAGCGGGGCCGTGCCCTGCGCGTTAAAACCTGACGGCCCTGCCAAAACTTCCGCCTGAGCGTCTGGAAGTAAAGCTCAGTTCCACGTAGAGGCCCAGGTTCTTTGCAAGAAAATACTGTACGCCCAGATCCAGTCCCGCGTGGAAACCCGAACTGTCATCCACGGTTCCGCCGTCCCGGCGCTGCATACGATAGCCGGCGGGAACGGCAAGATACGCCTGTACGTTATACAGGGCCGCGCCCCGCAGCAGCTTTTTCAGCAGCGTAAGACCGGCGATATGCACTGCGGGCCGTATGCCAAAACCAATGCTGCTGGCGGCAAGAGGCGCGCCGGGCGCAAAATAAAAGAACGTTCCGCCGAGTGTAAAGAAAACCAGTCCCGCCTGATGCCGGACCGTAAACGGGAGTTTAACGTCAACGCTTGCGGAAAACGGACGCCGCGCCGGATTGATGTCCGCGCCGCTGCCCAGTCCCGGGTAGAAGCCGGTACTGGCATTTACAAACACGGCGCCGGTATACACTCGGGGGGGGGGGGGGCGTCAGGGGGCGCGGTCTTTGCGCCGCCCGCTGCCGCAGCCGGAAGCGTTCCTGCGGCGGCGGGTTCAAAAA
>JAITGJ010000003.1 GCA_031280705.1 Spirochaetaceae bacterium | reverse complement strand
CCAGGTCAATCGGTTATGAGCGGTGTAAACACGGCAGGAAAATACACTGTAGTGGATAATACCGGTACCCAGATTCCTGTTGATCCGCCTTTTGGAGTAACCTATACCGCGAATCCTGACTATCCGCCGCTGCATAGCGCATTGCTCAGAGCCAGGGACGCGGGAAAGAAACAGCCGTTTTATATCATTAGCGCAACAACCAATCCCAGCGCCGCTTATCTTCAACTTGGGGTTGCAAAAACAGTAGTTCGTGATGCCACCAATAGCGAGACGAATCTGGCGGCTTTGACCAGGCTTGCAAAACTAATGGGTGCCAGTGATGCCGAGGCCGGAACTGTGGGTACCGCTCTGCTGGCTTCCTTCACCGATATTGGTTTCCCCAACGGAGGTACTTCAGGCGCAAATACGGGACGGTACACCGTAACCACAGTAGTACCCTCGTCCATCGGCTCTATGGGCGGCCTGAAAATCAACGGCGACGCCCAGGTATTGGACACCAGCGGTAACGCCATTCCGGGCCTGTACGCGGCTGGTGAACCCGCCAACGGCCAGTTCTGCGGCAAGGCCGCAAAAGGCCAAGCTCAAAATCCGGGAACCGGATTTTGAGCAAGGGACTTGACAAAAAAACGCCGTATCTGCTAGGCTCTCAGGACCGCCTTTGCGCGGATGTTGAGCGCCCTTGTAGCTCAGTTGGCAGAGCATATCCATGGTAAGGATAAGGTCATCAGTTCGATTCTGATCGAGGGCTGACGGAAACGCGGGGCGTTTTCGTCCTGTGGTTCAAAGTCAAAGATACTGAACCCGGGATATTTGAGGTTTTGCTTCGTAAAACTCCATTGTGTGGAAACGAGAGGTTGAACTATGGCGAGCAAAAAACAGGTTGTGGAACTTATCGCGCTCCAGTGCAGTGAGTGCAAGCGGCGGAACTATACCACCAGCAAGAACCGGCGGAATATGCAGGAAAAACTGGAACTTAAAAAGTATTGCCCTTTTGACCGCAAACACACCGTGCACAAGGAGACGAAGATAAAATAGCGTTGTTTAATAGCGTGGGCTATTAAGCAGTTGCCGTTAAAATGGGTAAAACGCGCCGTATAGGGTATTCCGGCGCATTTTGCGGGGATTTATTCGAAAGGTCCCTGATAGAGGCGTATAGCTCAGTTGGTAGAGCGGCGGTCTCCAAAACCGCAGGTCGTGGGTTCGAAGCCTACTGCGCCTGGGCGTAAAAGCAGCGGTGAAGCCTGATTGCCTCAGGCGTCAGGGTCTGGACCGCCGGTCAATCCGGAGGAACAGTCCCCCGGACAGCGCCTGCGGGGCCGAACCCCGGTCCGGGGCGGGCAAACAGGCGGGTTGTTTAATACCTTCGGTATTGAACAACTTCCGCAAAAATGGGTAAAATGCGCCGCGCGTGGCGGGTACGCCTATGGCGCCGGCAAGAGGGATACATGAACAAGGTTGTTCAGTTTGTAAAGGAATCTATCGCCGAACTTCGCAAGGTCATGTGGCCGAGCCGGGACGACGTAATCGGTTCCGTCAAAGTGGTCATCATTTCCACAGTCATTATCGCCGCGATACTGGGCCTTGTGGATTTTCTCCTGCTCCTTGGCGTGCAGGTTATATTCCAGTAGGGGTTTTGCCGGATGGCTACGGGCTGGTATGTTCTTCATGTCTATTCAGGATATGAGAACAAAATTGAAAAAACGATCCGCATGATGATTTCCTCAGGCGACCTTGACAAAGAAATGGTGCGGGATGTCAGGGTGCCCCAGGAAGAAGTGACGGAAGTCCGGGACGGCAAAAAACGTGTTGAGAAGCGGAAATTTCTGCCCGGCTATATTTTTGTGGAAATGGACCTTCCGGATGCCGGGTGGAAAGCGCCGTGCAGCGCCATACGGAAGATTGCCGGCGTTACGGGATTTCTGGGAGCCGTCGCGGCGGACCGTAAGCCCGCGCCGCTTTCCGCGGACGAAGTCCGCGTTATCTTCCAGAAATCCGGGGAGATCAAGGGCGAGCGGCCCGCGCGTTCCCGTCAGACGTTTACATCAGGCGAACAGGTCAAGATAATTGACGGCCCGTTCGAGTCTTTTACGGGGACCATCGAAGAGGTCAATGCCGAAAAGAACAAACTTAAGGTGATGGTCGGCATCTTTGGGCGGAACACCCCGGTGGAAGTCGATTTGATGCAGGTAGAGAAAGTATAACCGGCCTCCGGCCGGGTTAAGCCGCACATCCCGCGGGGACGGTTCGCCGTGTCATGGGGGAAGCGCGGTATTTCTTGTGGGAGGGGCCTTAAAACCCCGCGTGCCGGATGCCACGGCGGTACCACAAAGGAGCAAAACATGGCAAAGAAAAAGGTTATGGCCTTTATCAAACTCCAGTGCCCCGCGGGCAAGGCCACTCCGGCCCCGCCCGTCGGTCCGGCGCTGGGGCCGCATGGGGTAAGCGCTCCCCAGTTTGTCCAGCAGTTCAACGACCGGACAAAAACCATGGAGCCCGGACTCATTATCCCGGTGGTTATCAGCGTCTATCAGGATAAGTCCTTTTCGTTTATCCTTAAAACGCCGCCTGCGGCGGTGCTGATAAAAAAAGCAATCGGCCTTGAAAAGGGATCCGCGGAATCCCACAAAACCAAGGTAGGAAAACTCCCCAAAAACAAACTGGAGGAAATCGCCAAAACCAAAATGCCGGACCTTTCGGCCGTTGACCTTCCGGGAGCCATGAAAATCATTGCCGGGACCGCCCGGTCCATGGGCGTTGAGGTGGAAAAATGAAGCACGGAAAGAAATACAACGAAAGCGTAAAGGCCTACGACCGGACGGCCTCCTATGATCTCACGGCGGCGCTGGATACGGTAAAGTCCCTCGCCAAGGCGAAATTTGACGAAACGGTGGATATTTCCGTCAAGGTAAACCTCAAAAAAAGCCAGTCCGTGCGGGATACGGTGGTGCTTCCGCATCAGTTCCGCGGCGAAAAAAAAGTGCTGGTTTTCTGCAAGCCCGAAAAAGAGAAGGAAGCGCAGGACGCGGGCGCGGCCTGGGTGGGCGCGGACGACCTTATCGAAAAGGTCAAGGGCGGCTGGCTTGATTTTGATGTGGCCGTCGCCACCCCCGATATGATGAAGGATGTCGGCAAGCTCGGTATGGTGCTGGGCCGGAAAGGGCTGATGCCCAATCCCAAAACCGGTACGGTAACCTTTGACCTTAAAGGCGCCCTCGCGGAACTGAAAAAAGGCCGGGTGGAATTCCGGGCCGACAAAACCGGCGTGGTACATCTCGCGGTGGGCAAGGTTTCCATGGAAAGCGAAAAACTGGCGGAAAACATCCAGGCCGTGGTCAGCGAAATAAAGCGGAAGCGGCCCGCGGACGCGAAGGGCGAATTTGTCCGGACCGTATCGGTTTCTTCTACCATGGGACCGGGCGTCTGGGTTTCCATCAGGGACGAATAAGGAGCGCGTAATGGCTATCGTAGCGAAAAAAATACAGGAAGCAAAAGTTTCCGCAATTAAGGAACTTGGCGAAGTTTTTGCCGGGTCGAACGATTTTATTTTTGCCGATTACCGCGGCCTCACCGTGGAGCAGATTACGGCGCTTCGCGCGAAACTGCGCGCGCGGGGCGCGGTCTTCAAAGTGGTAAAGAACAACTTTGCCCGGCTCGCCTTTGAGGAACGGACCGCCCCGGCGGGCGTGGCGAATCACCTGGTGGGTCCCACCGCGGTCGCCATTGCCCCCGCCGACGCGAACGAGGTGGCGAAAATTCTCTTTGAGTTTGCCCGGGAAGCGCCCGCGCTTTCCATCAAGGGCGGGCTTTTGGGGAGCGATTTGTATGACGCCGCTCAGATCGAGGCGTTCTCAAAACTCCCCGGCCGCCTGGAATTGATTTCCATGCTCATGTCGGTGCTGAACGCCCCCGTGCGGAATTTCGCCGCGGCGCTCAACGATATTCCGTCCCGGGTGGTGCGCTCCATCAAGGCTGTGGCGGACAAAAAAGCCGGATAACGCCGGTAAAACAGGGGAATTAACCCGTCAGGCTTCGCGGGCTTATGCCCGGTAACTGCTTACTGCCGGGTTTTGTTATCCGCTTGGGAACCTTGGATGTTTCAGGGCGGGCGCGCTCCGTATGGGGCGCTTATCAACCATATAATGGAGAAGATAATGGCAGTTTCAAAAGAAGACATAATTGAGGCGATTGCCTCCATGACGGTTCTTGAAGTTTCAGAGCTTGTCAAGGCGCTTGAGGACAAATTCGGCGTTTCCGCCGCCGCGCCCGTGGCCGTTGCCGCGGCTGCCGCGCCCGCCGCCGAAGCCGCCGAGGAAAAGACTGAATTCAACGTCATCCTCAAGGCGTTTGACGATTCCAAAAAGATCGCGGTGATCAAGGAAGTGCGGGCGGTTACCGGACTTGGCCTCAAGGAGGCGAAAGACCTGGTAGAAGGTGCGCCCAAACCGCTCAAGGAGAACGCCACCAAGGAAGAAGCCGCCAAGATCAAGGATCAGATCACCGCCGCGGGTGGAACCGTCGAGATTCAGTAAGAGAGTTGTTTAACACTCAGGGTTTTAAGCAGCTCACGGTTTACCGGGATACCTGTGTTTTGCGGCTGTTCGCGCCGGCGGAACGGAGGACCTGTTTTTGCCGGATGTGGCGCCGGGGAACGGCGGCGGGGCGGATCGCCCTTCGCGTTTGTTCTCCGCACCATGCGTATTGCTCACCGCGGGGCCGGCCTTCTATGGGGGCCGCCCGCTTATCTATTTTTTAGCCTCTCCGGGGGGAAGTGAATGACGAAAACAAGACGAACGGGACAGCGGACGTATATCGGCAAGGATATTCAGGACGTAATGGAACTGCCCGACCTTATTGATATTCAGCTTGCGTCCTACGAACGTTTTCTGCAACGGGAACGGCTTCGCCGCGGCGAAGCCCCCGAGCCGCACGGCCTTGAGGAAGTTTTTCGCGTAACTTTCCCCATCGAAAGCCCCAATGGGGATATGGTGCTGGAGTACGAGTACTACAGTCTCGATGAGGACAGCATCAAACTTACCGAGCAGGACTGTAAACAGAAGGGCCTTACCTACGCGGTCCCGCTCAAGGCCCGCGTCAACCTGATTTTTCAGCAGACCGGCGAAATCCGCCAGAAGGATATTTATATGGGGGATATCCCCATTATGACCGAGCGGGGGACCTTCATCATCAACGGAGCCGAACGGGTCGTTGTTTCCCAGATTCACCGGTCGCCGGGCGTTATTTTTAGCCACGAAAAGGGGATTTACTCTTCCCGCATTATTCCGTACCGGGGAAGCTGGCTGGAATTTGAAATCGATCAGAAGCGGGAACTTATTTACGCCAAGATAGACCGGAAAAAGCGCATCCTAGGGACGATTTTCCTCCGCGCGCTGGGTTACGAAAACCGTGAAGAAATTATCGCTTCGTTTTACAAAACCGCCGCGCTTGCGGTCAGCGACGACCGGGAAACGCGGGAAGCCTTTAGCGGAAAGGTACTCGCCAAAGCGGTGATGATTTCCGCCGCGGAAGGCGAAACGAAAAAACTCTACCGCGCGGGCGAAAAACTTCATCCCCATAATGTGGATGAACTGCTCCAGAACGGCGTGGCCTCCGTGGAAATTATCGACTTTGAGGCGGAAGGTTCCCTCAATTCCCCCATGCTTCTTAACTGTTTTGAGCGGGAGGAGATCAAATTCCAAAAGGAAGACCCGGACGCGGACGAACCCTCCAGAGAAGACGCCCTGGGCGCGGTATACGCGGTTCTCATGCCCGGCGAGTCCATCACGGTGGACGCCGCGGAAAAGGACCTGTTCGGGATGTTTTTCACAAGCCGCCGCTATGACCTGGGACGGGTGGGCCGCTACAAGCTCAACAAAAAATTCGACATCAAGCCGCCCCTGGAAGACTTCACCCTGACCAAGCGGGACATCATCGAAACGATGAAATTCCTCATCAAGGTGTACGTGGGCGACGAATATATTGACGATATTGATCATTTGGGAAACCGGCGGGTCCGCTCGGTGGGGGAACTCATGGCGAACACCATGAAGACCGCCTTTGGCCGTATGGAACGCATCGCCAAGGAACGAATGAGCCTTAAAGAAACGGACACGATAAAACCGCAGGACCTGATTTCCATCAAGCCCGTTGTAGCCCAGATCAAGGAATTTTTCGGCTCAAGCCAGCTCTCCCAGTTTATGGACCAGGTGAATCCGCTTGCGGAACTGACCCACAAGCGCCGCCTTAACGCCCTGGGCCCCGGCGGTCTTTCCCGCGATCGGGCGGGTTTCGAGGTCCGGGATGTGCACTATACCCACTACGGCCGTATGTGCCCCATCGAAACCCCGGAAGGGCCGAATATCGGCCTGATCGTTTCCCTGGCAAACTATACCCGTGTCAACGAATACGGTTTTCTCGAAACTCCCTATCGCAAGGTAACAAACGGCATCGCCACGCGGGAAATCGAATATCTTTCCGCCATGGACGAGGACCGTCATTATATCGCTCAGGCATCGGCGCGGATCAATGGCAACGGCTCCTTCGCGGATGAACAGGTTTCCTGCCGCAAGCAGGGCGACTATACCACCCAGGCGCCGAAAGAAATTGAATATATGGACGTATCGCCCAAGCAGATCATCTCCGTTTCCGCGTCCCTCATCCCTTTCCTTGAGCACGATGATGCCAACCGCGCGCTCATGGGGAGCAATATGCAGCGTCAGGCCGTGCCGCTGGTTTTCCCCGAAGCCCCCCGCGTGGGGACCGGTATGGAAGGAAAATGCGCCTATGATTCGGGGGTGCTCTGCAAGGCCCGCCGGGGCGGCGTGGTGGTGCGGGTAACGTCCCAGGAGATCGTCATCAAGCCCGCCGATGAAAATAGCGCGGCCGTGCCGGAAACCAACGCCCAGGGTCTTGACGTGTACCGTCTTGTGAAGTTCCAGCGCACCAATCAGGATACTTGCTATAATCAGCGGCCTATCGTTTCGCAGGGCGAAAAAATCATCGCCGGCCAGGTAATAGCCGACGGACCGGCCACGCAGGACGGCGAACTCGCCCTGGGGCGGAACATTCTTGTCGGTTTTATGCCCTGGAACGGTTACAATTACGAAGACTCGATCCTTATTTCCGAACGGGTAGTCAAGGAAGACTGGTTTACCTCGATTCACATCAAGGAATTTATCACCGAAGTGCGGGAAACAAAGCTGGGGCCGGAAAAAATTACCCGTGATATTCCCAACACAAGTGAAAAAAGTCTGGACAACCTCGATGCGGAAGGGATTATCCGGGTAGGGGCCAAGGTGCGCTCCGGCGACATCCTTGTGGGCAAGGTTACGCCGAAAAGCGAAACCGAAACCACGCCGGAATTCAAGCTGCTTAATTCCATCTTCGGTGAAAAGGCCAAAGAAGTGCGGGATTCAAGCCTCAGGGTGCCCCACGGCATTGAGGGGACGATTATCGATATTCAGCGGCTCAAGCGTACCGAAGGCGACGAACTCACACCCGGCGTTGACGAAGTGGTGAAGGTCCTTATTGCCACTAAACGGAAACTCCGGGAAGGGGACAAAATGGCGGGCCGCCACGGGAACAAGGGCGTCGTTGCCCGTATCCTCCCCGAAGAAGATATGCCCTATATGGAAGACGGTACGCCGCTTGACCTCTGCCTTACTCCGCTTGGTGTGCCTTCCCGCATGAACATCGGGCAGCTCCTCGAAACGGAACTTGGCTGGGCGGCCAGTACCCTGGATGAGTGGTTCAGCACGCCGGTATTCCAGTCCCCCTCCTCGGAGCAAATCGGGGCGAAACTGAAAGAAGCCGGACTTCCCGTTACGAGCAAGACGACACTCCGGGACGGACGTACCGGGGAAGCGTTCGTCAATCCAATCTTTTGCGGCGTAATTTACTTCCTCAAGCTCCACCATCTGGTGGATGACAAGATGCACGCCCGCTCCACGGGGCCCTACTCGCTCGTAACCCAGCAGCCGCTGGGCGGCAAGGCGCAGTTCGGCGGTCAGCGGCTGGGCGAAATGGAAGTCTGGGCGCTTGAAGCCTACGGCGCGGCGAACACGCTTCAGGAACTTTTGACCATCAAGAGCGACGACATGACCGGCCGTTCAAAGATCTATGAATCCATCGTGAAGGGTGAGCCTTCCACCACCGCGGGCATCCCTGAATCGTTCAACGTGCTGGTACAAGAACTGCGCGGCCTTGCCCTGGACATGACGATTTATGACATGAAAGGCAAACAAATCCCCCTCACCGAACGCGATGAGGACCTGATCACCAAAAGCGGGAGTAACTTTTAGGCGGCCCGCTTCGCGGAAACGATGGACGGGATAACGCGAATGCGATGGCCGTGCGCAAGGGAGCGCCGCAAGGGCCCCGCATTCCGAAACGGTACGCTTTTTGGCGGAGCCGCGGAATGGAGAAAAAATGGAACTTAATGGGGTAGGGTGTACCACGCCCAACGTTCGGCTGTTTGCGTACCCCGGCTTTGCCGGGGACACCGCCTGCGGGGGCTTGAGTAACCATCCGCCCGGTCGTTTATAATATCCCCATGAATCAGGATCAGGTAAAAGAAGCGCTGCTTGCCGTTGAAGACGCCCCTCTTGAATTTCAGGTGATCTTTTCAGGCAAGAAAAGCGGCAAGGTTAACGGGCTCTACAAAACGGATACCCGCGAAATCGTTCTCCATAACCGGAATTTTGACGTTGATGGAAAACAGAACGCGCATCTTCTTTTATACACGGCGCTTCATGAATACGCGCACCACCTGCACGCCTCTGCGCGGGGCGGGAAACTGTCGCCGCGCGCGCACACGGCGGAATTTTGGGCGATCTTCCACGCGCTGCTTGAAAAGGCTGAAGCGCGGGGCGTATACCACAACGCCGCCGCGGACGCGCCGGAACTTGCGGACCTTACGGAGACGATACGCAAGAAATATCTCGCGCGGAACGGAGAACTGTTCAAGGAACTGGGAAAACTGTTGATCAAGGCGCGGGAAATCTGCGCCGCGTGCGGCATACGGTATGAGGACTATGTGGACCGGGTGCTTTGTATCCCCCGCCAGGCCGCGTCCGTGGCCGTGCGTACATTTCAGTATGACATTGACAGCCGGGTGGGGCCTGACAATATGCGCTACCTCGCGGGAATCCCCCGCGGCGCCGACCGGAGCGCGGCGGAAAAAGCCCTCGTCAGCGGGAAAAGTCCCGATACGGTAAAGACGGCCCTCCGGGGGGGCCCTTCCGCGCTTCCGCCGCGCGCCCTCCGGGAGGAAGACCGGCGGGAATCGCTGGAACGGGAAAGACAGCGCCTTGAAAGGACCATCGCTTCCCTTACGCGGCGCCTGGGCGAGGTGAACGCGGAACTCGCGGATAACGCATAGCCCCGCTTCCGGCGCGGAGCCGCCTCCGTTCCGTGCGCCCGGTGAGCGCCTCCTTCCCGGCGCGGCCCGTGGCGCGCCGTCCGGAAATCGCCGCGGGGTATTGCGCGGGCGCATGGGGGCATTGCCGTGGGGCGGCCCCCGCGCCGGGAGGAACGGAAGTGCATGGCGGGCCCGCCGCGCCGCCTTATCTTTTGGCCGGTTTATGCCGATGATATACCGTCATGATTTCCCCCGTACTCCGTAACCGTTCCATGCCCCTTTTGGCGCTCCTTGCCGCCGGTCTGTTTTCCCTGTCTTCGCAGGAAACGCCGGGCCGCGCCGGGCAGACGGCCGTGGAAGCCCGTTTCGGAGCGGAGACCGCATCAACGGGGAATACGGAGATCCTCCGGGAAACGCCCGTGATGCGGGAACGGCTTTTTCCGTCCATTTATTTCCTTGCGCGTGTGGAAGAACACGCGGCGCGTGAAGAAGCGCGGCCCTATTGGGCCCCTACGGAGGAGGAACGGCGCGCCCTGGACGAGCGCTTCCGCCCCAACGAGTCCCTGTTGCTCAATAATGACATTCTCGCGTTCTATGGACACCCCAATTCTACCCGCATGGGGATTTTGGGCCGCTATTCCCTTGAGGACCTTGACGCGCGCCTTTCGCGTCTTGCCCGGGAATATGAGGAAGCGGGCGGCCGGCCCGTCAAAAAAGCCCTTTATCTGATTTACGGTACCGTGTGGCCGGAGGGCGAAATCGGCATCCTCAATGAGGCGATACTGCTGCGCTACATTGAGTACGCCCTCGCGCATGACGCGCTGGTTTTTATCGACCACCAGATAGGCCGTTACGATCCGGTTGCCTCCCTCCGCCGGATGCTTCCCTATCTCAGGTATCCGAATGTGCACCTCGCCCTGGACCCTGAGTGGCGCACCACAAAACCCATGCAGGAAATCGGATCGGTTACCGCCGCGGAAATAAACGAAGCCCAGCGGGTCATGGAAGCATACATGGTGGAGAACGGCATACCCGGCGAGCGGCTCCTCGTGATTCACCAGTTCAACTGGGCAATGATCCGTAACCGCGAAGAAGTGCGGAGTAATTTTGAGCGGGTGCGCCTGGTCCACTGCGCGGATGGATTCGGCAATCCGTCTCTCAAGCGGCAGTCCTACGCCTTTAACGCCCAGGCCCGCAACATTCCCGTTAAAGCCTTCAAACTGTTTTACAATTTCGAAATTCCCGGCGCGGGCTACGACAGCCCGCTCCTTTCCCCCCGGGAAGTCTATAACCTTTCGCCCCGCCCGTATATCATCATGTATCAGTAGGCTTTTCCCCGGCCCATACCGGGCCGCGCCCCCGTGTGAGAACGCCGTCCCCCGTGCCCCTCCGCGCATACGCCGCGCGGGTTTCCGGGGGGATGTGCCGGAAGCCCGTGCGGAACGTGTGGACGCCGGCGCGTTTTGGGCGGGAGCGGCTTTACCGCCGGCCCTGTTCCGCCGCCCTCAGGCGGCGCGCGCGCCGGGCGGCGCCGTATGGTAAACGCCCCGCTTTTCATCCCGCGGTACGGTTCCCGTTTCACCCGCCCTCCGCGCGGGCCTCCCGCGTCCGGTTTTCGCGCGGAAAACCCCTCCGCCGGGCATGGAACCGGGTTTTTTTCTCAAGACAATGACTTATTGTCTTTAGACAATGACTTGTTGTCTCAAGACAATGACTTGTTGTCTTGAGACAATGCCCCGTTGTCTCAAGACAATGACTTGTTGTCTCAAGACAATAACTTGTTGTCTTGAGACAATGACTTATTGTCTCAAGACAATGGCCTGTTGTCTCAAGACAATGACTTGTTGTCTTGAGACAATGACTTATTGTCTTTAGACAATGACTTGTTGTCTCAAGACAATGTCCCGTTATCTCACGGTAATGGCTTGTTATCTCACGGTAATATCCCCGTATCTTGAGCCGCCGTTTCGCCGTCTTTGGATAATATTCCGCCGTCCCGGGACGGCGTTTCTTTGTTTTCAGGCGGCGCGGTAGTATACTATAAAAGAACCCCGGTATGGGGTAAAAGGAGAATGAAAAATATGGCGAATCGAAGCGATTGGCTCCCCGGTACGCGGGAAGGACAACTGGCAATGGTAAAAGACTGGATTTCGGTTGTGGAGGGAAAGGCCGCCGCCTGGCTCGTGCCCGCCGCCGCGCTGACCGGACTTGGCGGTTTTAAGGAGGAGGCGGAAACCGCCCTGGACACGGCGCGAAACGAAACGACCCGGACCCCCGTCGCCACGGCGCGGTGCAGGGAGGCGTTTGAGGCATTGGCCGCCGGGATGCGGGACTTCAAGCGCCGGTATTTCCTTGAGCCGCCCCTCTCGGACGCGGACCTGGTAAGCCTCGGCCTCAAACCCCCGGACCGGAACCCCACCCCCGGCGCGGT
>JAITGJ010000243.1 GCA_031280705.1 Spirochaetaceae bacterium | reverse complement strand
ACCCCCGGAATACCTTTGACATCAAAGAAGACGAATGGCTCCACGTCCGGGGGGATATTTTCGATCCGGCTTCATGGAAGGCCGTGCGGCCCTTTGACGGACCCTAAAGGCGCGGTTATTAGCGTTCATTTAACGGCGGTTCCCTCAGGGCCGGAGCGCGGTTTTGCCGTCCCCCCCGGACAAATCCGCCTGGATGCGGATTTGTCCGGGTTCGAGCACTGTCCCTGGGGTTTGCGGCTATGCCGCAAACCCCAAGCCGCAAAAGCGGCACGGAGGCCGCTTTTGGGCAGGATGCTTTTCGGCAATTGACAAAAACCTTCCCCTCCGGTACAGTAACCATGCACGTTTTGCGGACGTCATATAACGGTATTATCCAAGCTTCCCAAGCTTGTGACGCGGGTTCGACTCCCGTCGTCCGCTTTTCCGGCGCTTACGCCGCGTCCGGTAATACTGGCAGTGTATAATATGAAGAAAGTTTCCCTTACCGGGATCAAACCCACCGGCATTTTGCATATCGGCAATTATTTTGGGGCCATCAAACCGGCGCTCAACCTTGCGCGGGAGTATGACGCCCGGTATTTTATCGCCGATTATCACGCGCTCAACACGATGAAAAACGGCGCGGAACTGTCGAAAACCATCCGCGAGGTGGCCGCGGGCTGGCTTGCCGCGGGACTTGACCCGGACCGGGTGATTTTTTACCGTCAAAGCGCCATCCCTGAAACTTTCGAGCTTGCCACCATGCTCATGGCCTTTACGCCCAAGGGACTGATGAACCGCGCCCACGCCTACAAGGCGGCGGTACAGGAAAACAGCGAAAAGGGAAACGATGCCGACGCGGGCGTCAACATGGGCCTTTTTACCTACCCCGTCCTGATGGCTGCCGACATACTGCTCTTTGATTCCGATGTGGTTCCCGTGGGAAAGGATCAGACCCAGCATATCGAAATGGCGGCGGATATCGCGGAGGCGGTGAATTTTACCTATAAAAGCGAAATTCTCCGCATCCCCCGGGCGGCGGTAGAAGAGCGCGTTGCCGTGGTGCCCGGCCTTGACGGGCGGAAAATGAGCAAAAGTTATGGCAATGTGATTCCCCTCTTTGCCCCGGAAAAAGAACTAAGAAAACTGATCATGCGGATCGATACCAATTCTCAAGGGATCGATGAACCCAAAGACCCGGAAACGTCCCAAATTTTCCAGTTATACCGGCTTTTCGCCCGGGACGGCGAAGAAACGGCCCTGGCAAAACGCTACCGCGAAGGCGGCATGGGCTGGGGAGAGGCAAAAGAGGCCCTCTTCGCCGTGGTCAACCGGGAACTGGCCCCGATCCGCGAACAATTCGCCGCCCTCCTGTCCGCACCGGAAAAAATCGACCGTATACTGGCCGATGGCGCGGAAAAAGCCCGGCCCATCGCCCGCGCCACGGTTTCCCGTTTCCGCCGCGCCGCGGGTATTGATTTTTGAGCGGTTCATCACCGGCATACGCATCGAACGTTATTTCGCTAAAACAGGGGAACGTGTCCGGGGGGGGGGGAATTCTTTGAGGGCTTCCGCGAGCAGGCGCAGGGCTTCGGCGGCCGCCGCCGCGCGGAGAGGGTTACGGGGAACGGAATAGCGAAACATCCGGGCCTCCGAAGCGCCGTCCCGCCGGGCAAGACCGATCCAGACGACGCCCACGGGAACCGTGGAGCCGTTCCCGCCGGGCCCGGCAAGGCCCGTAATGGAAGCGGCGAGGTCCGCGCCGCTTATTTCGCGGGCCCGTTCCGCCATGGCGAGCGCGACTTCCCGGCTTACTTCACCGTGCCGGGCGATAAGGTCCGCGTCAATGCCAAGCATACGGACCTTTGCCTCGGCGGCATAGGTAACGAATGATCCCCACAGGACCCTGGACGCGCCCGCCGTTTCGGCTATCGCGCCTGAGACAAGGCCCGCCGTGCAGGATTCCGCAAGGGCAATACGGACGCCCTTTTGAGACGCCCGGCGGACCAACTGCCGCGCGCCGTCGCCGGGAACGGGGAGAAGCTCCGGCTCAAGCATCGCTTTCGGCCCGGAAAGCGGAAGCCGCCGTTACGGGAGAGGCGGCATCGCCGTTTGCCGCGCCGGGAGTCCCCGCGCGGAGTTCGGCCTTGATCTCCTCGGTGGAACGGGAAAAAATATCCACTTCGTCTTCCGTCTGAACCATGGTACAGCGTCCCTCAAAGAGCACTTCGTCGGCGATGCGGAGCCGCGCGGCCATCACGTCGCCGTGCACCTGTGCGCCGCTCATCATGTCGATCTTGTCCACCGCGTTGACGGCCCCGCTCACCGTGCCGTACACGGTCAGGGAATTAACCGCGATATGATCGGCCTCCACCACGGCGCCCCGGTCCACGATAAGCGCGCCGCGAGCCTCGATGGTGCCCGTAAATTTTCCCTGAATACAAAGCGTTTCGCTGAAATGGAGGACGCCGTTAAAATTCGTGCCGGAGCCAAACGTGATCTTTGAGGCGCCCGGTGAGCCCCGCGCCTCAATCTTCCGCATCGTCATCCCCTGCGTCCATATCCCTGTCCGGCTGGGGCGCTTTGCGGAACGATTTTTCCAGCGCTTTAAGCCCGATTTCGTCCTTTTTAAGATCGTCCCATTCGGCGGCGATCTGGTCGATACGTTTTTCCATTTCTCCCGCGGTTTTACGCGCCTGGGAAGTTTTTTCCCGGACCAGCGCGGCGAGATTCCCGCCGGGCGCGTCCACGGCGGCGTCAAGTTCCCCGATAATTTTGAGAAACCCGGCAATATCGGCCTTGACGGCGGAGCGGAACGTTTCCGCGAGGGTAAGCCGGGACTCCCGCACCAGAATCTGCCGGTACAGTTCGCGGTTCCGCAAAACCGCCTGGACCCGCGCAAGGACCTCCGAAAAATTGAAGGGCTTGGTGATATAATCATCAACGCCCAATTCAAAACCCTCAACCTTGTCCTTCACGTCCCCCAGCGCGGAAAACATGATGATGGGAATATCCCGGTAATCGGGATTTGCCTTGAGGGTTTTGGTAACCTCCCAGCCGGTCATGCGTGGCATGATATTGTCAAGCATGATGACATCGGGAGCAAAATGACGTACCTTTTCCAGCGCCTCAACGCCGTCTTCGGCCTTTTCCACGATAAAGCCCAGCTTGGTCAGCATCACATCAAAAAACTCAAGATTAAGCTGCTCATCATCAACAATAAGAATCTTTTTCCGTGAATTCATTTTTACCTCCGGTTTTTACTTTTTGCGCGGTTTCTGGCCACCGGCCCCGCGCCGCCCGCGCGTCCCCTTGCTCTCAGGACGCGCGCATTTTCGCGCCCGCCCCCGGGCCGCGAAAATCTCTGTTCAGTATACCGCGAACCATGCCGGTGAACAAGGCCAGCGCGGCAAGGAGCGCGAAAGCACGCCCCCAAATATCCCCAAAACGGGTATACGGTGTCAATCCGTCTTCAAGCGGGACTTCCACGGAAAGAACGGTTTCCGTAAAAGGCGGCGCCTCCGCGGTAACGCGTCCGTCCGGCGCGATGGAGGCGGTCTGGCCCGATGTCGCGGCGCGGACCACGGAACGGCGGTTTTCCACGGCGCGGAATACGGACATCGAAAGGTGCTGCATCTGGCAGACGAGGCTTCCCGACCAGGAATCGTTGGTAATGTTGACGATTACCTCCGCGCCGAGCCGCACCGCGTCCCGCGAAAGGTAGCCGAAGGTATCTTCAAAACAGATGGGCGTAGAGAAACGCGCCGTCCGTTCCAGGCGGGGAACGTCGATTTCAAATACCACGGGGCTGTCCCCCGGTTCCCAAAAATGGGTGTCCGCGTTCACCAAAAAATCGTAAAACCACGGGAATTGTTTGCGGTAGGGAAAATACTCCGTAAAGGGCACCAGGCGAAGTTTGCGGTACTGCCCGGAAAGCACGCCCCGCCTGAAAAGCAGCGCGGCGTTATAGTCAACCCGCTTTCCGTTTTCCTTCCGCCCGTCGTCGTTGCCGATAAGGAACGGCGTTTCTTCGCCTTCAAGAAATGTCAGAAGGTCCCGCACCACGCTCCACGACGCGGGATCATCGCGGTAGTGCATCTGCCAGTAGATACGCGGCACGAACGCTGTCTCGGACCAGACCACCAGGTCCGGCGCGGGATCCGCCGTAAGCGCGGCGCGGGAAAGCGCCTTGAGCGATTCAAGATTCCGCTGGTATTGAATGACGCCGCCCTTCCAGGGATCGGCGTTGTTCTGAACAAGCGCGGCGCGGAAGGCGGGGCGGGCGGAAAAATCACGCGGCGCGGCACATCCATAGATGAGCGCCGCCCCGAGCGCGGTCAGATAGAGCGTGAGGGGGAGCCATTCCCGCCGCGCGAAACGCGGGAAAGAGGCCCCGTCTGACAGCCACGCGGCAAGGTACGATGAGGGGAACACCACCAGCGCGGAAACCCCCCAAACCCCGAAAATCCCGGCTATCTGGATCACCAGGAGGGCCTGCCACTGGGTGTATCCCGCTATTCCGTAGGAATACCCCAAAAACCCCCGCGTTCGTACATACTCCCAGCCGAGCCAGAGGAGCCACTGAACAAGGTAGCCGCGCCGGGGAAAAAGCGAAACGGCAAGACGGAAGAGCGGGAACAGGAGCGCGAACCAGATCAAAAAAACCGACCCCGCGAGAAACCCCGCGAGGGGGTGGAATGTGGTGAGCCAAAAATTAAACAAGGTATAGGACAGTGCTCCGTAAAACGCACCCCACAGGGACGCCTCAAAAAAATTGACGCGGCGCACGAGATAAAACATGGGGACAAAGGCGGCCCACGCGAAGACGGGAAGCCCTGACGGAACAAGCGGATTTGGGTGGGAGGCGGCAAATAAAAGCGCGCCGGAGATGACAAGACCGCCGTTGATGAGAAAAGGAAGCGCTTTCCCGTTATTTCCCGGACGGATCATGCCGGATCACGATTGGGGCGCTTTGCCGCCACGGGGAGCGGCGGACGGGCCGCGGCCTTTCGCGCCGCGCTCCCGCGCCGCGTTCGTTCCGGCGGCGTCCACGTCCGGCTTTTTTTCAGGCGGCGTACCCGCCGGCGGCGCGTCCGCGCCCGGGACATTCGCCGGCGCCGCTTCCGCGCCGCGCGCGGTTTTGCCCCGGCGGCCCCTTGCCGCGCGCGGTTTTTCCCCGGCGGCGTCCGGTTCTTCGGCGCCGTACGGGAGATTGGGATCGAGTTCCCGTACCGTTTTCTTGATATCGCGGCCGGGACGGAATACGGCGACCCAATGGGGAACCACGAAGACAGGGTTCCCGGTCCGGGGATTCCGCCCCATGGCACGGCCCTTCCGCAGACGCACCTCAAATGTGCCGAACCCGCGTAATTCGATACTCGCTCCCTCCGCCAGGGTGCTCCTGATATGCTCCAAAAGCAGATCGACAAGCTGCTGTACATGCTGCCGGCCAAGCCCGGTTGACTGGTACAGCGCGTCAACAAGATCGGCTTTGGTCTGTTTTTTTCTGGTCATACTGAAATGAGCGCTATTCCGCTTTTTTCAGCGTATTAAAAAGACGCTGCATCCGGGACTTTTTCCGCGCCGCGGCATTCTTTTTGATAATGCCCTTCCCCGCGGCCGTGTCCAGTTTCTTGATCATATCCTTGAGGGCCGTTTCAGCCCCGTCCGGATTCTTCCCCCGAACCAGCGTTTCCAGTTTTCTAACGCTCGTTTTGACGGCGCTTTTTGCCGCTTTGTTGCGGATGCGCCGTTCCTCACTCTGCCGGTGCCGCTTTTCCGCGGACGTGCTTTTACCTGCCAAAGATAAACCCCCAATTAAATTCGCGTTGACCGCGGCCTTCCACAACCGTGCCCGGCGGGGAAAGCCCGCGCATAAGACGCGCCTGATAACCGGTTATCGAACACGTCTATTTCAAAGGAGCCTGTCTGTAATGTGTCTACATTATAAACCGGCTCTATTTAAAATCCGATGGACGCCGCTCCGTGCGCTTGCACTTGTCACATTCGGCGACATTTTTGACCTTGCCTTTCTCAAACAGGGTCTTCATTTTGATCTCACCCCCGCAGGAACAGAAAAATTTCTGGGTTGTGCTGCTCGTACGGGCGTTCTTGCTGGCTTGAGCCATGACGTTCTCCTTGCCGGAATTATGGTTGAAAGGAGCCGCGATACCGCGCCGCTTCCGGTACGGGAAGCCTTTGCCCGGTTCCCATTACCGGCCGGTACCTCCCCATGAGCGGACGGCCCCGGCACAACTTTCATCCGGTTTACGATACACCACCGGGGCCGGGTCTGTCAACGGGATACGGACGGCTTTTCAGCGTCCCCGTGCCCGCCGTTCCGCGTTTTCAAGGTTATTTTGGATAAGGGCGTCGCCGGGCCGCAGGAGCAGGGCCGTGCGGTAATCGGCGGCGGCGCTGCCGTAGTCGCCCTTGCCCTCGTATGCCCGGGCGCGGCGGTTATATACCGAGTCGTCTTCCGGGTCAAGCGCGATGACGCGGCTATAATCGGCGATGGCGTTGTCAAAATCACCCTTGTCCTCATACGCGCCCGCGCGCCGGTTGTACGCCACGGCGTCTTTCGGGTCAAGCAGAATGGCGCGGCTATAATCGTTGATGGCGCGGTCAAAATCGCCCTTGCTTTCATGCGCCCACGCCCGGTAGTTATATGCCACGGCGTCTTCCGGGTCGAGATCAAGGGCCCGGCTGTAGTCGGCGATGGCGTTGTCGTGCTCGTTTCGCAGCCAATACAGATACCCCCGGTATTTATACGCCGGACCGTAGGCCGGCGCAAGCTCGATGGCACGGGTATAATCGGCAAAGGCGCTTCCCCGCTCGCTTTTTCTGGCGTTTGCGAGTCCCCGGTTAAGATACGCCGCGGCGCACGCCGGGTCAAAGTCAACGGCGCGGTTATAGTCGGACATTTCGCTCCAGAAATCGTTTTTTCCGCCATAGGCGAGCGCGCGGAAAAGATACGCGAGGGCGTATTTGGACTTCTTTCTGGTCGCCAGGGTCGCGTCTTCAATCGCCGCGTCATAGTCGCCGCGTTCACAGAGAAGCGCGGCACGGTAGGCCCATGCCTCGGCCAGGCCGGGGTTAAGCTCAATCGCCGTATCAAAATCGGCAAAAGCCGCTTCCGCGTCTTCCGATGAGGCGTCCAGTTCGCCGCTTATCCAGGTGAAGGTAAATTTGCCGTCAACGGGATAGGTTTTCACCCGAGAGGCGATCCGGGCTTTTCCCCGCTGGAGGTATGCGAGCGCGTTTTTGGGGGCGCGTTCGATAATATCATCAAACGCGCGGATCGCCCCGGGAAAATCCCCCGCCACGCAGAGCCTTACGGCGTGATCGTAGGGGCCGCCGGCGCAGCCGCCCGCGAGGACAAGAACGCAGAGCGCCGCCGCGGCGTAAAGGTGCTGTTTCATGCTGTTTCTTCCTTGGATTTGTCCGCTAAACCCGGCTGGTTATCGCACAAATCATTTTTTAGCTTCAGTTGTCCGGAAACCGCGCTCATGTGGCGAAGTTCCCGAACAACGCTCTTAATATAGTGTCTGTCCATAACGCCGGTTACTTTATGGACAGGCATTGCATTTTCTCAGCCTCACTGCCGCGAAAATGCGTTTTTCAGGAAGTCTGTCCATTACGGTGTCCACATTACCGGCGGACGCTCTCTAGATATTGTCTGTCCACAAAGCCGGTTACTTTGCGGACAGACCGGCTCAAAACCCGCGTTTTCAGAACCGCTTCTATTGTACGGGTTTTTTCCGCTTTTGCCACCCACACGGGCATATCCCGGCCCACGGTTTCTTGGGCGGGGATGCTCACCATCCGGCAAAGCCGGATGGTGAGCACCGCTTGAAAACCGGCGGGCGCGGGCGTATGATAACTCCATGAACGCGATTCGTATGCTTGCCCTGGACCTGGACGATACGCTCCTCCGGTCCGATCTCACCATTTCTTTCCGTACCCGCTCCCTCATCAAAAAGGCGTCCGGCGCGGGGATCGTGATTGTGCTTGCCTCCGGGCGGGTGGTTCCCGCCATGGAAACCTACGTGCGGCAGCTTGGCCTGCACGCCAGCCGGGGCTATGTGATCAGCGGCAACGGCATTGAAATCCGGGAAAGCGATACGGGAATGGTCGTGCACCGGAAAGAACTTTCCGGCGGCACGGCGGAACTTGTGTACCGCTACGCCGACGCTGAGGGTTTTCCCGTGCAGATGTACGAAGGCGATCGGATCTACGTGTCCCGGCACAACGAATACGCCGATTATGATGAAAGCATCACCGGGCTGAAACAGGCCGTGGTAAACGACTTTCCCGGCCGGGTTGCCCACGGCTGCGGCAAGCTCCTCATCCCCGGCGACCCCATGATACTCGGTCCGCTGGAAACGATCCTGCGCGCCTACCTGGGAGACCGGATCACTCTTTTTACGAGCAAGCCCTATTTTCTGGAAATTCTGCCGCCGGGTACGGACAAAGGCACGGCCCTCGCGCGGCTCGCGGAACATCTCGGCATCAGGCGGGAAGCGGTTATGGCCGTGGGCGATTCCATGAACGACGAGGCGATGATCAAATGGGCCGGGGTGGGCGTGGCCATGCGGAACGGCGACGAGCGGCTTAAAAGCGCCGCGGATCTGGTAACGGCAAAGTCCCATGATGAAGAAGGCGTGGCCCTGCTCCTGGAAAATCTTCTGGGAGAATTGCCGCCCGGGGAAGGCGAAACCGGCCCATGAGCGAACTGTCCGCCGATAACGCGTCCGAACTTGAAGCGATCCCCATCAATCCCGAGGAAGCGCCGTCGGCGGTGCTGGAAATCATTTATGAATTGAGAGTAAAAGATGTCATGAACCGGGCGGTGATCACGGGCCGGCCCGGCGATTCCCTGCGAAAACTCCAGGCGGTTATGAAGGAAAACTATATCGACGGCGTTCCCATCGTGGATGACGGGGAGCAATTGGCCGGTATCATCTCGATTGACGATATTATTACCGCCCTTGAAAAAGGGCATATTGACCGCCCCGCGCGGGACAAAATGACGACCGCCGTTATCAGCCTTACCGAAGATATGCCCCTGTCCTTCGCCATCAGTTATCTTAACCGGTACCGGTACGGACGGTTTCCGGTGCTGAACCGGAAGAACCGCCTGGTGGGAGTGTTAAGCCCCAAGGATGTCGTGCGGTCCATGCTGGTTGAAATGAACCGTCAGGTGCTTCGTCTGGAAAAACTGCACGAAGCGGCCCCGGCGCATAAAGGAACGAAAGAGATGGAATTTTCCACCGTGCGGTACGATTTTGAACTGGCGGGCCGGGCATCGACCGAATTCAAAAAAGCGCTGAAACAGCGGAATATCGATCCGGCCATTATCCGGCGGGCCGCCATTGCCAGTTACGAGCTTGAGATAAATCAGGTGGTCCACTCCGAGGGGGGAACCATAAGCTGTTCCATCCAGAACGACCGGGTGGTCATTACCGCCGTGGACCGGGGGCCGGGGATCGAGGACGTGAACCGCGCGCTCATGGAAGGGTACTCCACGGCCAACGATTGGATACGCTCGCTGGGCTTCGGCGCGGGCATGGGGCTTGCCAACGCGCGGCGGGTAAGCGACGAATTTTCCATCGAGTCCGCCCGGGGCGCGGGCACAACCGTGCGGACCACGATTTATATCACGTCTCCCAAAGAGGGCATTGTGGAATGACAATCCGGGAATTTGCCCGCGTTATCGGCGCGGAAATCGTGCAGGAGCGGTTTACGGACGCCCCCCTTACCGGGGGCTATACGTCGGACCTCCTCTCCGACGTCATGGGAAACGCCCACGCGGGCGGGGCGCTCATTACGATTCAGGCCCACCGGAATACCGCAGCCGTCGCCGCCCTGGTTAATATCGCCGTTATCGTGATCTGCAATAACCGCCCCATTCCCGCCGATATGCTTTCCGCCGCGCGGGACGAGGGTATCGCCCTTATCCGTACCGGGGAAAATCAATTTACCGTATCGGGAAAACTGTACGCGCTCCTCCGCGATGGCTCCCGCGAACGCCCGGAGGGCGAACACGCGGAGGGCGAACGCACGGACAGCCCCGCGCCCCCTTCCGGCGGGACGGCGGAGACCGTGTAATGGCGCTGATCGCGGATTTTCACAATCATTCCTGCCTGTCCCCCTGCGGCTCACTCGATCTTTCCCCCCGCGCGCTGGTAAGCATCGCCGCGGCAAAAGGCATCGGCGTCCTGGCCCTGACGGACCACAATTCGGCCCGGAACTGCCCCGCCTTCGCCCGGCTCTGCCCGCGCTCCGGCATTATTCCGCTCTACGGGCTTGAAGCGACTACCTCGGAGGAAATCCACGTGCTCTGCCTCTTTACCGCGCTCGACGCCGCGCTTGCCTTTGGGGACTATGCCTACTCGATTCTGACGCCCCTTTCCAATGACCCGGAAAAAACGGGCGATCAGGTGTGGGTGGACGAGGATGAAAATATCGAAGGCGAGGTGGAATACTTTTTGCCCGGCGCGCTGGACCTCAGCGTGGAGCATATCGGCGCAAAGGCCGCCTCGTTTGGGGGTATTGTCATTCCGGCCCACGTCGACCGGCCCGCGTTTTCCATGACAAGCCAGTTGGGCGTCATTACCGCCGGGCCCTGGGCGGCGCTTGAGTGCGTGCGCGTTCCGCCCGCGGTCTTGCCCGCGGACGGCGGCGCGCCCTTCCCGCTTGATACGCGGGGGTATCCGCTCATCACGTCTTCCGATGCCCACTACCCGGAACATGTGGGGCGCCGCCCCTTTCGCCTCGCGCTTTCGGCCGAAGAGCTGCTGCCCGGCGGACCGGGAACAGACGCGGATATGGCCGCCCTGGCCGGCGCGCTGCTCAACGGCGCAAAGCAACGGTGAAGCGCGGCAGAGGAATACCGGCCGCCTCCCGGATTCCGCACATACGCCATACGCCGTCAGGCGAAGCAAACCCGGTGAGGAGCATTAATCCTGTCAATATTAATCCTTGCGTTTCTTAACCACCCGTGATAGCATTAAAGAATCCCCGAAAGCAGGTACGGTATGACCATACGAGACGCCGAGTGTATTTTAAGCGTGGCAAAGCACAAAAGCATATCCAAAGCCGCGGAGGAGGTCTGCGTTACGCACCAGGCCCTGAGCAAAACGGTGGAACGCCTTGAACATGAACTGGGCGCGCGGCTTTTTTCCCGATCATCATCAGGGGTTGAAATAACCGGCATCGGGTTAAGATTAATCCCGGTTTTTGGCTCCCTTGTTTCAGAGTATCAAAAACATATCAGCATCATTAATGAGATAATAAGCAAAGATAAACCGAAAATTAAAATTACATTTGCGAGTCATTTTTTACTCGCCCTAATCCCCGCGGAAATAACGGCGGTGTTTAGGGAATTTGAGATTGAAACCGATATAGTTCATACTATAGAAAAATGCCTTGAATGCACCAGAACCGGAGAGGCGGATTTGGCTTTCTGTCATGAACTGGATTACTTCAAGGAACTGAAAGACCTGCAATACAAGCCGGTCATTGAAGAACCCGTTTATGCCATGATGCATAAAGACAACCCCCTAAGCTCGAAAAAAGAACTCGCGTTTTCTGATCTAAAAGGCGTTCCGATTCTGAATGCATCTATAAATAGCAGTACCGCGTCTCAAGCACTTATAAGCGCCTATATTAACGAAGGGTTTTACCCGGACTTTGTGTTGGCGTCGAATAATATAAATATGCTGCTGGATAATGTCCGCTCCAATACCGGAGTGCTGGTATTTTCGCCCCGGTTTGTTCCCGCCGGTTCCGGCGATATTGTTT
>JAITGJ010000062.1 GCA_031280705.1 Spirochaetaceae bacterium | reverse complement strand
GTATCTATAAATGCTTTATCATTCATTTGCGTCATTCCTGTCAAATTTGAAACCTTTTGTTTTTATTTTTATTGCGGAAAAATTTTTTCTGTTGCTATTGCTTTTAATCTCATCATTTGCAAAAACAATAACCTTAACAGGAGAAGAAATATCGCGCAAATATTGTTCTGGAATACGAATTATCCCATTATCTTCAACCACTGAGTTAAATTCATAAGTCTGCATACAAACCTCTTGGTATTATATTATACTATATTTAAACATTATGCAATAGGGGTTTTAATGAATTTTGTATACTTTTTCATACATTTTTATTCAAAAATCGACTTCATCGGCATTGCATATAACAAGGCGTATGTGGCCTATAATCCGGCGGTAACGGACGCGGACAAGGAGCGTATGGGCCTGCCCCTGCATGATACCACCCGTACCTCGGTCCCGCCGCCGTCTACCATTCCCGAACTGGAACTTGACAGCTCAATCCTGCGGCAGGTGATTGTGCATTTTAGGGATGCCGGAAGCGGCAGCCGGGGCAAGCCGCCGGGCGTTCACGGTATAGAATTACGGTGGTCCCTGCGCGCGTCTCCACCCGCGTCGGTGGAGGACCTTGCCAATTCCGCCTTTGACACGGCAACGCCCTATACGTTCCGTTTTGACGAGCCGGAACGGGGCAAGGCGTTGTACCTGTGCCCCCGCTGGGAAAACAACAAGGGCGAAAAAGGCCCGTGGGGAGAAATCGTAAAAGCGATTGTGCCTTAACCAGGTTTTCTCATAACCCAGGACGTTACGTTGCTCGAACCCGGCCACATCCGCATCCATGCGGATGTGGCCGGGGGCAGGCGGCGAGGGACGGCGGGTTTTTTGCGCTACGCGCAAAAAACCAAGCCCAAAACCCGCAGGGTTTTGGGCAGGCTACCAGACCCGGGGCGCGGAAAGGGGTTTTGTTATGGTTACGTCTTCCCCTGACGGTTCTATCACAAAAAAGCCCTTTGACAGGGCGTATTCTTTGGCGTCTTTGCCGGTTATCGCGGCGGCCACCGCCCCCAGAAATTCCCGCGTGTCGCCATGTTCATCGGCATATACGCGCACCCGTTCCATGCGTGCCAGATGATCGTCTATATCATCACGGCGGAGGGTTGTTTTTACTTCCACCACCAGCGCCTGACTGCCGTTTTCCAGCAGCCCGTCAATTTCCGTGTAAATGTTACCCGCGCCGTCTGCCCATTTTACCGTGGTTATCCGGTCAAACGTAAACCCGAATTGCCTAAACTTACGGGGCAGGCCCGCGGTCATAATGCGTTCAACCAGCGTCCCCAGGGTATTGCTCAGGCCGCCAATAGCTTTGTTGAGCGTTTTTTCGGTTTCCCGGTGGGCTTTTTCAAGCTCTTTATGGGCTTTCCCTATATCGGCAAGGACAGCCCATACATCGTCCAGCGTTACTTTTTTGGCGGGTTTATGGGCGGTAGTTTGCGCGGGTTTCTTCGCGGGCGCCCGGTCCGCTTTGCGGACCGTTTTGGTCGCGGGCATGGCATCCTCCGTTAGCGCAATGCAGTATAGCCGGATATTCCGGTTCTGCCTATACGGCGGTGAGGGGCGTGGTACCGGTGGATTTTTTTGTGGTATTCCGGTATAAAGAAAGCGGCGTCCGTAAGCCGCGCGGCTCCCCGGGCGCGAAAAAAAGCAGGAGGTGGTACGGTATGGCGGATACTACGGCGGCGCTTGACGCGGCGGCATTAAAGGGCAGGGGTTTTTTTGAGCAGGCCGAAAAGGGGCTGTTTTCTCTCAGGTTGAGTTCTCCCGGCGGCACGGTAGATGCGGCGTTTGTTAAAACAGCCGCCGCCATCGCGGAAACATACGGCACTTCCCGTCTGCATTTTACCACGCGGCAGCAGCTCGAAGTGCCCGGTATCAGGGCGGATAACATTCCGGCGGTGGAACAGATGCTCGCCGCCGAAGGAATCGGTACGCTTACCGGCGGAAGCCGCGTGCGTACCATCATGGCCTGTCAGGGCGCGCCCGTCTGTAA
This sequence comes from Spirochaetaceae bacterium, assembly GCA_031280705.1. Classification (GTDB taxonomy): domain Bacteria; phylum Spirochaetota; class Spirochaetia; order Treponematales; family Breznakiellaceae; genus JAISQV01. The sequence continues at coordinate 18,723 of JAITGJ010000062.1, read as the reverse complement.
ATTCGGCACTACCGATACGGGCCTTTTGGCGCGGGAGCTTTCCGCCCTGTTTGCCGGGCGCAGTCTGCCCGCAAAGTTCAAAATTGCCGTTACCGGGTGTAAAAATAACTGCGCCCGTGTCGAGGGAAACGATATCGGCGTGCGCGGGCTGGGCGCGGGCTTCGAATTGTACTTTGGCGGCAGGTATGGCCGCACTATTAGAACCGCCACGGCGCTCCTGCCCGTTATCCCGGACCGGGAAACGGCAATAAAGGTGATACGGGCCGCGGTTGACTTTTTTGCGGAAAACGCCCGGAAAGGCGAACGGTTCGCCGTCATGCTCGACCGCGTGGGAGAAGACGCTTTCCGCGCGGCGCTGCTTCCCGTGGCCGGTTTCCCGGACACCGCCGGGTTCCCGGACACCGCCGGAAGCCCGGACACCGGAAGCCCGGCCCAGGGGCGCTAGGGAAATCCCGCGCGGCGAGCGCGGCCTTACCCAAAAAAGCCCTGTGCCTTGAGGAGTTCCGCGTTTAGAATGCCGCCGCCGGCCGCGCCGCGGACCGTGTTGTGGGAAAGTCCGGTAAAGCGGATGTCGAAAACCTTGCACGGACGCACGCGGCCCACGGAAACGGCCATCGCCTTGTCCGCGCCGCGATCTTTACGGGGCTGGGGCCGGTCCGGTTCGGCGCGCACCACGATGGGTTCGCGCGGCGCGAGGGGAAGGTCCAGTTCCTGCGGGAGCGCGCGGAAATCGCGCCAAATGCGCTTTACCTCATCAATGCCGGGCTTTTTCGCGCCGAATTCAAGGCTGACGCAGGCGGTGTGGCCGTCCACCACGGGTACGCGGTTGCAGTGGGCGCTGATGGCAAGGCCGGAATACGGCTCGATTTTTCCGCCGGCCACTTTTCCCAGTATTTTGAGCGGTTCTTCTTCGCTTTTTTCTTCTTCCCCGCCAATGTAGGGCACCACATTGTCAATAATGTCCAGGCTCGCCGCGCCCGGATACCCCGCGCCGGAAACCGCCTGCATGGTGCTTACAATAACGCGCTTTACTTCGTAACCCGCCTGGAGCAGGGCCCAAAGCGGCGTCATATAGCTCTGTATGGAACAGTTCGGTTTAACGGCGATAAAGCCGTTTTGCCAGCCGCGCCGCTCCCGCTGAGCCGGGATGATGTCCGTATGGTGGGGGTTCACTTCCGCGATAAGCATGGGCACGTCCGCGGTCCAGCGGTGCGCGGAGGCGTTGGACACCACGGGGATGCCACGCGCGGCATAGGCTTCTTCCAGCGCCCGCGTTTCGTCTTTTCCCATTTCCAGCGCGGAAAATACAAAGGCAAGGCCGCCCTTCCGCCGCGCCGCCTCCGCACGGGAAAGGTCATTGGCGTCTTCCACCACGATGTCCCACACGTCCGGCGCGGGCGCTCCCGCCGTGGCGTTCCAGCGTCCGGCCACGGCCTCCCCGTATGGTTTTCCCGCCGAACGCGGCGAGGCCGCCAAAAAACACGCCTTAAACCAGGGGTGATTTGCCAAAAGGGCCAGATACTGCTGCCCTACCATGCCCGTCGCGCCCAAAATGCCTACCGGAATCTTTGCCATACCGCCGCTCCTTTCGCCCCATCATAGCGGGAAACGCCGTGTTTTGGGCAGGGGCTGTGCGGGCGGCCCCGCGCGTAAAGCCGGGCACGGTTTTGGGCAATATACAAAAGGGGGAATTTCCGCTACTATGGGCGCGTGTTTTTGAAAAGCCTTGACATTCTGGGATTCAAATCATTTGCCGGCCGGACACGGGTTGAATTCTCCGGCGGTATTACCGCGCTTCTTGGCCCCAACGGCTGCGGAAAGTCCAATGTGGTGGACGCCATCAAGTGGGTGCTGGGAGAACAGGCTTCGCGCTCGCTCCGCGCGGAAAAAATGGAAGATGTGATCTTCAATGGCACGGAGAACCGGAAGGCCCTCAATGTGGCGGAAGTTACGCTCACCCTCGCAAATGAGGCGGGCATCCTCCCCATGGATATGCCGGAAGTGCAGATAAAACGGCGGCTCTACCGCTCCGGCGAAAGCGAATACTTTATTAACACAAATCAGGTAAAACTAAAGGATGTCCGGGAGTTGTTCTGGGATACGGGGGTGGGAAAAGCCGCGTATTCCGTCATGGAACAAGGCAAAATCGATCAGCTTCTTTCTTCAAAGCCCGAAGAACGGCGCTATATTTTTGAAGAAGCGGCGGGAATCACCCGCTTTAAGGCAAAAAGCCAGGAAGCGGAACGGAAACTCCTTAAAACCGAAGAAAATATGCGCCAGGTGGAGACCATTATCTCCGAAGTAAAGCGCAGTTACGATACGCTCAAGGTTCAGTCCGATAAAACCCTCAAATACCGCGCCTTCCGCGAGGAAATTTTCAATTTCGAGCTTGATATTCAGCTTTTGCGCCTCAAACAGTTCCGTTATGAGCGGGACGCGCGGAACGACGATATCCGCAGGCGCACCGCCGAACGGGACGCGGTTCAGGCCGATCTTGACGGGATCAACCGCTCCCTTGAGGAAAATATGGATGCGGTCAATTCGATGGAGAAACTCTACATCGAAAACCAGCAGCGGATGATCGCGCTGGCCGGGGAAAAGAACGTGCTGGAAAAAGAGGCCAAGCTTCTTTCGGAACAGCGTGCGGAAACGAAAAACGCGATAGGCCAGAGCGAGGCGCGGAAAAAGTCTGTTGAGGCAAAGATAGAAGAGCTTGCCGCCGGCGCGGATGAGCAGGACGGCACGGTGCGCGATTTGCAGAAAAAGGCCGCCGGCATCGAAGAAAATATCCGCGCTTTTGAGGAAAATATCCGCCTTGCCGGAATCCGCATCGGCGAAAACGGCGCGGCCATCACCCGGCACGAAGAAGAGATACACGCCCTTGAGGAAGAACGCGCGGGCCACGAAAAGGCGCTGGAAGCGATCACCGATGATATTGTCGCGGCGCTGGACGCGGGGCTTCGGGACGCGGGGTATTCCGCGCAGGAGCGGCGTCATACGGAAACGGCGCTTGAAACCGCCTTTGGCGTGCTTAAAACCCTGCTTGAAGGCCGGGAAACCCTGCTCCGGGACCTGGCCGCCGCGGCGGACCGTGCCGGAGGCGAGGGCGGAGCCGCTCCCGCGCCGGAAGAATTGCGCCGTATCGCGGAAAGTCTGGCGCGCTCGCTCGCGGACGCCGCTTCCCGCGCGGAAGAGACGCGGCTCCTGTTCGAGGCGTACCGGAAAAGTACGCCCGCTTTTCTGGACGATTTTTTGGCCCCCGAAGGGATCATCACCAAAAAACGGGAACTGGACGCGAATATCCGCGCCGCGCGGGAGGCCGTCGCCCAAAAACGGGCGCGTATTCTGGAACTGCGGGCGGATAACGAGGAACTTGCGGGCCGGATAAACGAATACCGGAAAACCCTTGAGGACCTCCGGGTCAACCGGGCGCGGTTTGCCGCGCAGGCCCAGGCCGCGGAAGAGCAGGCAAAGTTGATCCGCCGGGAACTTGCCGGGCAGGAAGCCCTGCTCAAAACCGTGGAGGATGAACTGTTCCTGGCCCGCAAGCGCTGTGATGAAATTGAGGAACGCATCGGAGAGACGGGCGAAGAAATTGCGGAAATTGAGCAAAAGGGAATACGCCTTGCCGCGGACCTGGAAAAGCTTGAAAAAGACATTGCCCGGAAAAATGGCGACCTTGCGGGAAAACAGGAAACCATCAAAAAGCGCATGGCGGACCTTGCCAAAGTGCGGGAAAAAATCGAAAAGGCAAACCTTGAACTGGTGCAGTCGGAAACGGAAATCCGCAACATCCAGGAAAATTTCCGGGAGGCCCACAGCCGGGACCTCCTCGAATTTGAGGAACGCATTTTTACCATTACGGCGCCCGCGGCGGAACTGCGGGAAAAACTCGCCGCCGCGCGCGGACGCCTGCGCGATCTGGGATCGGTAAATTTGATGGCGCCTGAAGAATTTGCCGAAACCAAGGAACGGTACGATTTTCTTTCCGGCCAGCTTGCGGACCTTGTCCGCGCGCGGGACGACCTTGAAGCGATTACCGCCGAAATCCGCGCGGAAAGCTCGGAACTGTTCATCACTACCTACAACAAAATCAAAAAGAATTTTCACAATATGTTCCGCCGTCTGTTCGGCGGCGGGCGGGCGGAACTTCGCCTCCAGGACAATAACCATGTTTTGGAAACCGGCATCGAAATATACGCCCAGCCGCCGGGCAAAAAACTTGAAAATATTACGCTCCTTTCCGGCGGCGAAAAATCCATGACGGCGGTAGCGTTGCTGTTCGCCACCTACATGGTCAAGCCCAGTCCCTTCTGCCTCCTGGATGAAATTGACGCCGCCCTGGATGAGGCCAATGTGGGGCGCTTTGTACAATTACTGCGCGAGTTTGGCAGTACGAGCCAGTTTATCGTTATCACCCACAACAAAAAAACGGTAACCGGCGCATCAACCCTGCTCGGCGTTACCATGGAAGAATCGGGCGTTACCAAGGTAATTTCCGTGCGCCTGGAACACGAGGAACTGGTTACCGCCCCGGCCCCGCCGGACAATCCCGAATTTTCCTTTGAGGAAGAAGATGTGGAAATTGAGGAAGGCCGCGAGCTTCCCCCCGGCGTTGACGACCCCGCCCAGGTTTCCGGCGAAACGCTCCGCCCCATCCGTTCCCGCTCCATGCACCGGGCGGAAGCGGACGGCGCCGGTACGGACCGGTCCACGGCGGAACAGCCCGCCGGAACAGGGGCCGCCGCGGAGTAGGCTGCGGAGCGGTCCCGTCCATCTTCACGTCCCCCCTGCCTTTGTGGTACAGTACCGGCATGATCGAAGTACAGGAACTGACCAAAAAGTACGGTTCCGTGGAGGCGGTGAAAGGCGTTTCTTTCACGCTGGGCGCTGAACAGGTGCTGGGCTTTCTGGGGCCCAACGGAGCCGGAAAAACAACGATTATGAAAATACTCACGGGGTATCATTTTCCCACGTCGGGCGCGGCCCGGATCGACGGGATTTCCGTACCGGATGATCCCGTTGAAGTAAAAAAACGGATCGGCTACCTGCCCGAAATGGTGCCCCTTTACGGAGACCTTACTGTGCGGGAATATCTTTCATTTATCGCCGGCGCCCGGCTTATCCAGAAGGAACAGCGCCCCGGGGCGGTAGAAAACAGCCTTGCCGCGTGCGGCCTTGAACACATGGCCGGGAGGAGCATAGAAACCCTGTCAAAGGGCTACCGCCAGCGGGTCGGGCTTGCCCAGGCGATCATTCATGATCCGCCGATACTGATCCTCGACGAACCCACCACCGGCCTTGATCCCAACCAAATTATTGAAATCAGGAGCCTGATCAAGGAACTGGGAAAACGAAAAACAGTAATTCTGTCAACGCATATATTGCAGGAAGTTGAGGCCGTCTGTTCGCAGGTGCTTATTTTGAGCGAAGGCCGCATCGCCGCGCAGGGCCGCCCCGAGGAAATTGCCGCGACGCTCAAGGGCGGCGACACCTGGGCGCTTCTGCTCCGGGGCGCGGACGCCCCGCTTGCACGGGAAAAACTCGCCGCGTTTGCCCGGTCCGCGCAGTATTCCTTGTCGTCCCTCGCCGCCGAAGACCGGGAAGACGGAACCACGGGCGTATCCTTTGTTCTGGGCGGCGGCGCGGAAAGCAGCGTCCCGCCGGCGGGCGAACAGCTTTTTGACTGGGCCGTGCGCGAAGGGCTTAAACTCCTGGAAATGAACCACCGGAAAATAAGCCTTGAGGATATTTTTGTCCAGCTCACTGGTGAGCAGCTCACTGGTGAGCCGCTCACTGGTGAGCAGTTCACTGGTGAGCAGCTCACCGGCGGACAGGGCGCAAACAGCGGAACGGAGGGAAAAAATGAACAGTAATGCGTACAGTCCCCAAAGGATTTTCGCCCTTGCGCGGAAAGAGCTTGATTCCTTTATGCGGTCTCCGGTGTTTTACGGCATCGCGGTATTTTTTCTGCTTTTTACCGGCGTATGGCTTTTTTACTTTCAGCGGTATTTTACGATGAATCAGGCCACGCTCCGTCCGTACTTCGCCGCGTTTCCGCTCGCCTTTATCCTTGTGATTCCCGTCATCACCATGAAGAGCTGGGCGGAAGAACAAAAGACAGGTACGGCGGAATTACTGCTCACCATGCCCTTTTCCGAATGGGACCTGGTGCTGGGTAAATTCCTTTCGGCGGGGGGCATTGTCGCGGCGCTGCTCGTGCTGACGCTGCCCCTGCCGCTTGCCCTTGCGCCCCTGGGAAAGTACGACGCGGGCGTCATCGCCGCCGAGTACCTGGGCGCGCTCCTCATGGGGGCCGCCTCGGTAAGCCTGGGGAATTTCCTTTCCGCGCTGGCGAAAAACCAGGGCGGCGCCTTTCTGGGATCGGCCGCGGTACTCCTTGTGGTAATGCTGGCAAATCAGGTTTCCCAGACCGCAAGCCTCCCCGCCGCCGTGTCGTCGTTTATCAGTTTTATTTCACTTTCCTTTCATTTTGAAAGTTTTTCCCGGGGCCTCCTCGATTCGCGGGACCTCGCGTTTTTCGTTCTGACAGCCGTACTGTTTTTGTACCTTAACACACAGGTACTGTTGTACCGGAAGTGGAGGTAAGCAATGAAACGAAAAGAAGCGCTTGTACTGACGGTTCTGGTAACCGCTTCGCTTGTTCTCTGTCTGCTCATTTCGCGGCGGCTTTGGTTCCGCCTCGATCTGACTGCGGCAAAAGCGTTTACGATTTCTCCCGTATCGCGGAATTTGTACGCGGAAATTGAGGACCAGGTACGGATCACGTATTTTATTTCAGCAAAACTGAAAAGTATTCATCCCATTCCCGGAGAAGTTGAGGATCTCCTGCGGGAATACGCCGCGCGCTCCCGGGGTAAAATTACGATCCACGTAAAAGATCCGGTCAAATCAAACATGGCCGAAACGATGGAGCAGCTCGGCATCCAGGGACAGCCGCTCGAAACGGTGGAGCAGGATCAGGCCAGTGTCGCAATGGTGTATTCAGGCATACTGATCGAATACCTTGATAAGATAGAAGTACTGCCGCTCGTGTTTTCGCTTGATACGCTTGAATATGATCTGACCAGCCGCATCCGCGCCATGGTACGCGGTTCCACGCGGGAAGCGGGAATTCTGGTCGGAGACGCGGGGCGGAGCCTTGCGGATGATTATTCTTATTTCAACGAAACCATAATCCGCGCGGGCTACCGGGTGCGGACAATCAATCCCGGCGAAGAAATCAGCCCGCTGCTTCCGGTACTCATTGTGCTGGGCGGCGCGGCGGAACTTGATGAATGGGCGCTGTACCGGATCGAATATTACCTGCGCGGCGGCGGAAAGGTCCTGTTCGCGCTTGAGGGCGTCAACACCGATGCGCGCTATACTCTGACCGCCGAACCGGCCGCGGACAAGGGGCTGCTCGCAATGGTTTCGTTTTACGGCGCGTCGGTCCGGCCTGTGCTTGCGCTGGACGTTTCCAGCCAAACCATTCCCCTCACGGTCCAGGGGCCGGGCGGGTACCCCCAGTACCAGTTGATGCGTTATCCGTTCTGGATCGCGGCGCTGGATCAATTTGCCGCCGCCGGGCATCCGGTTGTTTCCGGCTTTTCCGGCGCGGATCTCTTTTGGGCAAGCCCCCTTGAGCTTAATCCGCCCGAAGGCGTTGAAGCGGAGACGCTTTTCAGCACCACGCCGGAAGCGTGGCTCCAGACGCAGAATTTCTACCTGGACCCCAATCAGAGTTTCTATTTTACCATGGAAAAGGATCAAACCACGGGCCAGCAAATTCTTGCCGCCGCGCTCCGGGGGCGCTTCCCCTCGTGGTTTGCGGGGATTTCGAAGCCGGTCCGCGAGGGAAGCGGAGAAGAACTTCCCGGCATGATCGAAGAGGCCGCGGAATCGCGCATGGTGGTTATCGGCGACACTGATTTCGCCGCGTCAACGTATATTCAGGCGGTGCGGAGCCAGCGGAATCTCGATCTTGCCGTCAAAATACTTGACTGGCTTGGTACCGATGACGACATTATTTCGATCAGAAGCCGGGAAACCGCTTCGGGGCGGCTCGACAGAATCACTGATCCTGAAAAGCGCCTTGAACGCATGGCCCAGGCGCGGTTCATTACGGTTTTTGCCGTTCCCGCGCTCGTCATCGCGGCGGGAATTTTTGCCGGCATGCGGCGGCGAAAATTCCTCGCGGCGGACGGCCGCTCCGCTGACGCATCGGGAAAAACCGGGAGGAAAAACGCATGATCTACCGCACAAAAGTAATTGTACTTTCCGTTATTACGGGCGCACTCGCGCTGGTGTACGCCGCGCTTCTTGTTTTTAATCCCGGACGGATGACCACACGGAGCGCTTACTACACCTGGCTTGACGCGAAAATCGCCTCAGAGGCGGAACGCATCGCGCTTTCATCTTCCGGCGATCCGGTGAATCTGGTAAAACAGGACGGCGCGTGGTTTGTCGAAACCGGCGCCGAATTGTATCCGGCAAAGGCCGCCCGTGTCGAAGAACTGCTCGCCGCCCTCTCGGACCGCGGCCTTTTTCCCGTCCGCGCCGCTTCCGCCGCCGCCCGTGATCGGCTGGGGCTGGGAGACAATGCGGAAAAACGTATCGTGGTAAGCCGCGCTTCGGGTACGGCCCTCATCGATCTTATCGTGGGGGATTACGATGCCGCGGGCCTCGAAGTGTACTACCGCCGGATGGGCCGGGACGAGGCGCGTTCAGGAAGCGCGGCGATATTTCAGTTTCTGAATTATGCGCGCGCTTCCTGGTACGATCTCCGTTTTTTCCCGGAAGAAATTCCGGTAAACCGGATAGACCGCGTTACGGCAATTTCCCCGGCGGGAGAAACCGTCGTCTTCCTCCAGGAGGAAACCGGCTGGCGCGTGGACAGTTTTGACCCGGCGGTAACCGATACGGCCAAAGTTGAGTCCTATATTCGGGGTATTATTTCCGCGGAAGGAGACGATTTTACCGCGCACGGCGGCGATGATTTTACCGCCGGACGTGTTCTTGTGGAAACGGAAGGCCGCACACTTTTTGTGCGGCTTGGAGGGGAACTTCCCGTGGAAAATGAAGAGCAGCCCGCACGGCGGCGGCTCAGAACCTCCGCTGCGGACAGCCGGACGCTGGCCGTTTCCTCCTGGACGGCGGATCGTCTTTTCCGGGACGCCGCGTCTTTTTTGAAGACAGAATAACTGCCGCGCCGCCGCCGGGAGACTCGACATGTTCGATAATCCCGGCGGTTTCGCCGCCGTAAAATACCGCCCGGTAATTGCGGGCGAATCGTACTTATCCCATTCCCCGCCCATGCGTGGCGGGCGGATACGTGGCGGATACGTGGCGGATCCGTGGCGGATACGTGGCGTATACGTGGCGTATACGCCTTGACATTCTCCGGATAGACCGGTACGGTATTTTTTATCGTGCCTGTTAAATGGATAGTCCTTGCCGGGGCGGCGGTCATGTACGCCCTGGTCATCATGTTTCCCGCAAAAAAATCATTTTCCGCCCTCGGCGCGGCTGTCTTTATGGTTGTTTTGGGAGCGGTAACCCAGTTCGCGGCGGTAACGGAACTTATTGACTGGACGGTGCTCATGATTTTTGTGGGCAGCCTCGTCATTGCTGAATTGTTTCTCTATTCCCGCGCACCGGCGGCCATCGCGGACGGCATTATCCGCGCGTCTCCCAATGTGGGGGTGGCCATCATCGCCATACTGATAATGACCGGCTTTATCTCCGCCTTTGTGGAAAATGTCGCCACGGTGCTCGTCATGGCCCCCATCGCGCTTGCCCTCTGCAAAAAGCTCAACATGGACCCCACCTATTTTCTTGTGGGGCTCGCGGTGATGGCGAACCTCCAGGGTACGGCAACGCTGGTGGGTGATCCGCCCTCAATGATTTTTGCTGATTATACGGGCTACGGCTTCAATGACTTTTTTATTTTTCAGGGGAAACTGTCGATTTTCTTCGCCGTGCAGACCGGCATGGCCGCCGGCGCGGTGTTTTTCTACGGCTGGTTTGCCAAAAAGGGCGGTAAAATCACCGTAGAGCAGGAAAAAATAAAAACGCCCGTACCATCCATCCTGCTTTTGGCGATGATCGGCGGCCTGGCCGCGGCGTCCTTCATTTTCGGCGGTCTTACCATCGTTTCCGGCCTCCTGGTGATGGCGCTGGCCCTCGCGGGGATACTCTGGTACGCGCTGGTCCGCAAGGCCGGGCGGGCCGAAATCTGGAAACTCGTCAAGGGCCTCGACTGGGACACGGCGCTTTTCCTGGCGGGGATATTTGTGGTGGTGGGCGCTGTGGCGGAAGTGGGCTTGCTGCGTGATTTCTCGGCCTTCCTCGCCCATGTGGTGGGCCGGAATGTGGCGCTGGGTTTTGCCCTTATCGTGGCGGTTTCCGTGCTGATTTCAGGCTTTGTGGACAATGTGCCGTACATTATCGTGATGCTGCCCGTTGCGGCGGACCTGGCGAAAACCCTGTCGCTGCGTCCTGAGCTGTATATGTTTGCGCTGCTCATCGGGTCCTGCATGGGGGGAAATCTTACCCCCTTCGGCGCCTCGGCCAATATCGTGTCTGTGGGGATACTCAAAAAACAGGGCGTCCCGGTGAATTTTCTCCAATGGCTCAAGATAGGGTTTCCCTTTACGCTCCTTACCACGGCGGCGGCATCGGCAATGGTGTGGTTCGTCTGGCGGCATTAACATTAACCGCCGGGGCGGCGGCGCCGGAATAACGGGCGCGGACGGCGTTTAGCGGGTCTGCCATATCTCCTTGTCGTATATCGAGTCGAGTTTTATTTCCGGTATGGGCACCCACTGTACCAGGAAGGTGATTTGGGTATTAAAACTGTACTGTCCCGCAGCCGCGTCTAGGTAGGGCGTAAGGGTTACGCCCAGTTTTGCGGTCCAGTCGCCCATATAGTGGGCCGCGCTCAGGGTAAATGATTTCAGCTTAAAACCCGAACTTCTCCGCAGGGCTTCGTCATCGAAGCGGAACGAATTCAGCAAATCCAGCAAAATGTTTGTTTCTCCCGGCAGTGTCAGGGGAAAATCGAAAAAGGGCAGATCCTGAAAATACCGGAACACCCGGTCATTTGCCGAACTGGTACTGATGGACAGATCGAGAAATTTCGTAATGCTGAGCGAAAGGCGGAGATCAAAATTAAAGCGCGAACTGGTGTACCGCTGGAGGTCCATCGTAAGGGCGGTACTGATATTAAGATCGACAGAAAGCCAGTCCCAGATAAAAGCGTTCTTTTTGAAACTTTCGGCATATCCCAGGCGGAATTCACGGGGGCTGAACGATACCGGCCCGGTTATCCAGGTGTAGCGGCCCGAAGCGTTGCTGAGGGAATAGGTCGCTGCGCGAGACATGCTGTAGGTGGCGCTGAACCCGGCAAGAACCAGGCTGGAGGAAAGCCAGGTAAAATCATCAAGCTCAGGATCATAGGTAAGGCTCTGCTGGAAATAATAGCGGGAAGCAAAACGCAGCGTTTCTGTTATGGTGAGCGGTTCAAAAATGCGCTTTGTATCGTCAAAAGGTTCGATGATCCGTTCCCGCAGCGTTGTTTCGGAAACCCAGGCGCGGAAGGTGGCGGTTCCGGTAACGGCCATGTCCCGGGGCGGCAGTTCCGTAACCAGCGACAGCGTCTGCAGTTTATCCATAATCGAAGCGGAAAAATAGAGGGCTGTCTGGTGAAGCTCGATGCGCTCCTTTGTCCAGCCGCCCCATTCAACATCATACACCGGGTCCTCTATCGGAGATCCGGGAACAATTGCCGGAGCGCGGTATGCCGATTTTGCGACAAGCCCGCGCAGGCTGTACTGGACACTGGTCCCGGACAACACGGAATTCCAGTAGAGCGGTTTTAGTGTCAGGCTTGTTTCCCCGAAAGTAGAAAAAGCGCGGGAACTGTACACGCGCCGCCAGGCGTCATTTCGCTTGTCTACCGTGTTAAAGTTTACCGCCGCATCATCCATATAACTGTAATCCTGCCACGCCAGATTGCCGTTTGCCCGGACAGAAAAATCATAAAAACCGGCGCCGCTGTCATTCAGCGTAATCGCCGTATTGCCGTCGGTTTTGACACCGGTAAGAACAGAAGCGACATCGCTCCACGAAACATCATCAGGTTCACGCCAGGCGGAATACCCGAAATCAAGATTTGAGGAAAAGGACGGATTGAGCTGATAGGTCCAGGAAAGCGCCATGTTTCCCGTGCGGGGAAGATCGAAGCGGGCGCTGAGCGCCTCTGGACGCAGCGCGGCGTCAGTATTACCGGCGCCCGGCGTATCGGCGGCGGCGGATCCGCCGGGCACAACGCCGTCCGCAGACGGTGTTTCAAAGGGAGAAGGAACCGTGCCGATGCCGAAGAGGGGATCTTCCCGCTTCTCTCCGTTTTCGTTTCCCGCCGGCGCGCCCCGGGCCGGACTCTGTCCGGTCTGAACCGGGGTTCCCCGGATAACGGCGCTGACCGACATAATGGAAAGATGGCGGGGAAAGTAAAACAGTGCGTCCGGTGAGTCAGACGGGATGGTTTTTCCCGGAGCAATGCTTGGAGGAAGCGGACTTCTCGAAATCTGGCCGAACTCCAGGCTGCTTGAGATGCTTGAAAAATGAAAATCGGTAACAAACGGAGCGAGCCATTCGATGCGCGGATTGAGGCTGCCGCTTAACTGCCAAGAATAATTTCCAAGCGGGCTAATTTCTGAAGTAGTATCCTGTGCGCTGCCCTGCTGCAGCATTTTCATAAAGTCCATGGATTCGGAACGGTTCATAAAATCGCGATCCACCAACGGGTCGGAGTAGTAGGGAAAGTTCCATGAAAAGGAACCGGGCTGGCCCGCAATGGAACCTGAAAATTTAAAACGGTAGCGCACAGGCAGCGTTACGGAAAAGAAGCGGGCGCTGTTCCATTCGCTTTCTCCGTCCAGATTGGGAAACGGCGTGTGGCTTGAAAATCCGCTGCCGGGCGGATAGATATTTCTGCTGAGACCCACGCCCGCGAACAGCTCTATCGCGCCAAGCGGCGCTTTGGCGGGGAGGCCCAGGTCAACGCCCATGAACGCGCCCAGATTGGTATATACATCAAGCAGTACCGAAAGCCGCGCCGCGTTGGTGTCCCGCCGCCTGCGCCCGGTACTGCGCAGAAAAATACCTTCGCGTTCCTGTTCCATGCCCGCGCTGCTTCCCAGAATTTTGGTGATGGAACTTTCGGTGGCGGCGGTTTTCGGGCGGCCCAGAATGTATGTCGTGGTCTGCAGAAAACTCCCTTCCCGGGTGCGCGTCCCCAGCACCGGGTGAAACACCACTTCATCGGAAGGCCAGAAAAACGCCGGGAGCCAGAGCAGGGGGATTTCTCCCACTTTGAGCACGACATTTACTATCGCAAAATCCGAACCGGGAAGCAGCCACAGTTTTGACGCCGATATTGACCAGAAGGGTTCATCGGTTCCGGCGTTGGTGATCACCGCGCCGCTCAGCACGGTTGTATCCTCGCCGGTACGGCTGATCAGCTTTCCGGCAAACCGGTAAGCCGTTTCGTCTCCCGACACGGCGCGTTCGGAAACACTGTTGGCAAAAACGCCGGACCAGTTATCAAGATCGACCGTTATGGTTTCGCCCCGGAATGTTTCCGTCGTGTCTCCATCTTCCTTGACATAATACACGTTTCCGGATGCGGTCATCATATTGCGGGTGCGGTTGTAGAGAATTTCCTCCGCCTCAATCCGGTGCGTCGCTTCTCCTTCCCGCAGGCTGATGCGCACCTCGCCCCGCAGTCGCGCGTATTCTTCGTCAAGTTCGGTCAAGGTAAAGTATTCGGTAAGCCGGGCGGATTCAATGGTGATAATTCTCTGTTCTTTTGCCGTTTCCGCCGCCGGAGGAAGAACAATGCCATAATATTCCCTAAGCCGCGCGGCAAGACTGTCCCGGTTTCCGCCTTCGCTCAGGCCAAGACTCCGGCACCAGGCGGCAAGCTCGATGAGCGAGGATGTGCGAATATCCATATCGAAGATTTTCTGTTCGGGGGTAAGCTCCGGCTCCGGCGGCATTTGTTCCACGGCCGCGCCGCCGTCTTCGGCGGTCTCCGCCGGCGTCATCGCTTCCGGGGAAGGCGCTGCCTCCATTCCCGCCGGCGCGTCCTCTATGGACGTGTTTTCCTGTGCGAAAAGTCTGAACGGCAGGGACGCCGCCAACAACACTATCGCCGCGCATACCGCGGGCCGCCCGCGTTTTATCATTGCCGGGAATGCGCCCTTTTGCCCCGCGCGGCTGAACCGGTGCGCTCCCGGCGGTCAAGCATTTCCCGGATATACTTCCCCGTCCACGACGCGGGAGCTTCGGCAATTGCTTCCGGGGTTCCCGTGGCAATAACCGTGCCGCCCTTCTCTCCGCCTTCGGGTCCCAAATCAATAATATGATCGGCCTGGAGCAGCACATCAAGATTGTGTTCTATCATGACAACCGTGTTGCCCTGATTCACCAACTGCTGAATTACTGCCATAAGCTGTTTTACATCGGCAAAGTGAAGGCCCGTTGTCGGTTCATCCAGAATGTAAAGCGTTTTTCCTGTTGACCGCTTTGAAAGTTCGAGTGCAAGTTTGACGCGCTGTGCTTCGCCGCCGGACAGGGTAAGCGCCGACTGTCCGAGTTTTACATAGCCAAGCCCCACGGAAAGGAGGGTTTTCATTTTGTGCGCGATCTGCGGAATGGGCGCAAAAAATTCGGCCGCTTCCTCAATGGTCATGTCCAGCACATCGGCGATATTTTTTCCCCGGTAGCGTATTTCCAGGGTTTCGCGGTTAAAACGCTGTCCGTGGCATACATCGCAGGTAATGTACACATCGGGCAGAAAATTCATCTCGATTTTGATGGTGCCGTCCCCTTCGCAGTTTTCGCAGCGGCCGCCCCGCACGTTGAAGGAAAAGCGGCCGCTTTTGTAACCCCGCATCCGCGCTTCGGGAAGTCCCGCGAATAAATTTCTGATGGCAGTAAAAACTTCCACATAGGTAACGGGATTGGAACGGGGCGTGCGGCCGATGGGGCTTTGATCGATGTCGATAACCTTGTCGATATGTTCCGCGCCCTCAAGTTTTTTGTAGGAGCCTTCGGGGCGGGACGCCTGGCCGATGCGGTTGACGAGCGCGGGGTACAGCACATCCGTAAGCAGCGTTGATTTTCCCGAACCGGACACGCCGGTTATGCAGGTAAATATCCCCAGGGGAATGGTAACGTCAATGTTTTTCAGATTGTGTTCTTCAACGCCGCGGAGCCGTATTACTTTGCCGCCGTTTTTTCTGCGCTCCGCCGGCATATCCATGGTGAGCGTACCCGCAAGATATTTTCCCGTAAGGCTCGTGTCGACACGCATCACTTCTGCCGGCGTTCCCTGTGCCACCACCGCGCCGCCGTGTACCCCCGCGCCGGGGCCCATGTCCACCAGATAATCCGCCGTGCGGAGCGTCTGTTCATCGTGCTCCACTACGATAAGCGTGTTCCCCAGATCGCGAAGGTACAGCAGCGTATCTATCAATTTCTGGTTGTCCCGCTGATGCAGCCCGATAGAAGGCTCGTCCAGAATATAGAGCACGCCCACCAGGCTTGAACCTATCTGCGTGGCAAGGCGTATGCGCTGTGCCTCCCCGCCGGAAAGCGTCGCGGATTTCCGCTCCAGCGTAAGGTACTCAAGCCCGACATTCCGCATAAAGCCGAGCCGGGCGTTTATCTCCTTGAGTATCTGCCCGGCAATTTTTCGTTCATTTTTTGAAAACTGTACCGCATCGAAGAATTTAATGCTGTCCGTAACGGAAAGATTTGAAAGCTCCCAGATGTTCCGCCCGCCCACCGTAACGCCGAGCGCTTCTTTCCGCAGCCGCCTGCCGCCGCACTCCTCGCAGGGTTTCTGGCTCATGAATTTTTCAAGCCATTCCTTTACCCCCGGCGACTGGGTTTCAAGATAGCGGCGTTTCAGTTCCGCGAGTATGCCCGGAAATTCCGAACGGTAGGAAGCGTAATTGGTGCCGTCCCGGTTTTCATATTTGAAGGTAATCTGATCTTCCGTGCCGTAGAAAATCATGTTCATTATTTTTTTTGGCAATTCGTCAAAGGGCGTATCCAGGCTGAATTTGTAATATTTTGCCAGCCCTTCAAATTTACTGCGGAACCAGGGTGAATCGGGATTGTAGGGAATGCAGCCGCCCTCGTTAAAGGAAAGTCCCCGGTTCGGGATTACCAGGCCCGGATCAAATTCCAGCTTTGCGCCCAGCCCCGTACAGGCGGGACACGCGCCATAGGGATTGTTGAAGGAAAAGAGGCGCGGCTGGAGTTCGGGAATCGAGATGCCGCAGTCCGGACAGGAATTTTTCTGGGAAAAAAAATGTTCCGCCGTGGTTCCGTCGGGTTTCTGCTCCAGCACCAGCATGACGCCGTCCGCCGCCTGGAGCGTGGCCTCCACGGATTCCGCAAGGCGGCCCCGTATATCCGGCGCGATGACCAGGCGGTCTACCACAATTTCTACCGAATGTTTTTTCTGTTTTTCAAGTTTTATGTCATCGTCAAGGCTTACCAGAAGGCCGTCTATCCGCGCCCGGGCAAAGCCCGCCTTCCGCGCATCTTCGACAATTTTCTGGTGTTCGCCCTTTCTTCCCCGGATAACCGGTGCGAGGAGCTGTATCCGGCTTCCCTCCTCAAGATGCAAAATGGTGTCGACGATCAGGTCCACCGGCTGTTCCCGTATCTCCCGCCCGCATTCGGGGCAGTGGGGAACGCCGGTCCGCGCAAAAAGAAGCCGGTAGTAATCGTATATTTCCGTTACCGTCCCCACGGTGGAGCGGGGATTGCGGTGCGTGGTTTTCTGCTCAATGGAAATAGCGGGAGAAAGCCCCTCGATATAATCAAGGTCCGGCTTGTCCATCCGTCCCAGAAACTGGCGCGCGTAGGCGGAAAGGCTTTCCACATACCGCCTTTGGCCCTCGGCAAAAATCGTATCAAAGGCCAGCGAACTTTTGCCGGAGCCGGAAATTCCCGAAATGACGATCAGGCGATCCCGGGGGAGCTCCAGGTCGATATTTTTCAGGTTGTGCTCCCGGGCGCCCCTGATAATCAGTTTGTCCATGCCGGCCAGTGTACCCCGGTCCGGCGCACTTTTTCAAGGACGCGCTGCCCACTATCCGCATCCGTGCGGATTGTACTGGGTGGGGTAGTGCGGATAGTGGGCCTGGGTTTTGCGGCAAGCTGCAAAACCCAAGACGACAAATTGTTACCAATCCTCTCCGCCGCCGTTCCGCCGCATCCGGCGGGAAATGTTCCGGAAAAACTCCCGCTTTTTCCGCAGATATGCCGCGTGGTCCTCGATAAAGGCCGTCTCGCGCCGGTGGGCTTCCCAGTGCTTCCACTCCTCCGCCGAAAGGCTCCCGTCGGCAAGCGCGGCGCGCACGGCGCAGCCGGGTTCATTCCCGTGGGTACAGTCAGAAAATTTACAGCGCGAAGCGATTTCCGCCGCGCCGGCAAACGCGGCGTCCGCGCCTTTTTCCGCGTCCCACAGGGCAAGCGCGCGCATTCCCGGCGTATCAATTATCAGCGCCCCAGACGGAAGCCGGAAAAGCTGCCGGTGGGTCGTGGTATGCCGTCCCCGGCTGTCGTTTTCCCGGATGGCCTTTACCGTCATCACCGTTTCGCCCATAAGCGCGTTAAGAAGCGAAGACTTCCCCACGCCGGACGAGCCGAGAAACACAACAGTTTTTGCGGGTGCAAGATACGGCGCAAGACCCGGAAGCCCCGCGCCGGTTTTACTGCTTACGGAAATGACCGGGACGGCCCCGGCGATGGCGCGGAGTTCCTCCGCCTTTCCCGCCGCGCCCGCGAGGTCCGCCTTTGAGAGGAGAAACACCGGCGCGGCCCCGCTCTGCCGGACCGCCGTCAGATACCGCGCCGCGCGGCTCAGGTTAAAATCGCGGTTTATGGACATGACGATAAAAACCACGTCAAAGTTCGCCGCCGTTACTTCTTCCCGGACATTTTTTGCGTATCCCTCGCTGTGCCCGCCGAAATTTGCCCGGGAAAACCGCGTGCGGCGGGGCAGCAGGGCGGAAATGAGAGACGCGCCGCGCGGATTGTGGGCAAGCATCACAAAATCCCCCACTGCGGGAAAGTCCGCGCCCTGTTCCAGCGCGTGGGCAAAACTGCCCCGCAGTTCCGCCGAAACTTCACCCGCGGGGGTTACGGCGCAGTAACGGCCGCGCTGTACTTCAATAATCCTTCCGGGAAGCAGATGCGCCGGGTATGCCCCCGCCGCTTTTTCTTCCGCCTCCGTGAAGCCGTATTCATAAAGATTGATCATGATTCCTCCAGATATGGCTTGCGCCGTCAAAAGGTGCGTGGAGACCGCATACCCGGAGCGCTGCGCGCGGAAAACCCCCGGGCCATCCCGTTGAACGGCGGCACGAACGAGGCTTCCGGTAACGTAGTAATTTCCGCGGTATGCGGTTAGGGGAGGGCAGCAACCCGTTTAGACATATATTCCTCCTTGCAGACAGAAATTTTCGTACAGCCCAGTCTGCGGGGTTTTCCCGATTTTGTCAAGCCCTGAATATGCCGCTTTTTTTCACTTTTTGGGGAAAATACACTTGACAGTTTATATAAAACGCTTATAGTATACATTCACATGAAAGCGTGGAAGACCGTTGCCCATAATTTTGCCTCAAACAGCCTGAC
>JAITGJ010000052.1 GCA_031280705.1 Spirochaetaceae bacterium | reverse complement strand
GTTCGCGGAGGGAGGCCGGGTCGCTAAAGAGGAAGGAGAAGACGCTGTCCTTATACCGGGTGTTTGCGCTCATAAATCTACTATAAATATTCCCGCAAGGCCGCGCAAGGCGAAGGCGGCCCTCCCGCCACGCCCCGGCCGGCAAGCGCCGGAATCGACGCCATGTGGCCAGCAAACGCCCGTAACCGATTGACAAACCACGGCAAGTTTTCGCATTCTATGCAGTACCCCGTCTGGTCAGGGAGGGCGGGGTTTTGCCCAACATCCAGAGGATTTTGGACCGGTTTGGACGGGCGTTTACACCGTGGGTTGTCCGGTAGCCAGCCGGTTAGCGGACAACTCCCTTGAGCCTTTTTCAAAATGCGGATTTTGAAAGGGCAATCTTATTTTTAAGCGGTTCATCTCTAAAACTGAAGTTTTAGAGATGCCCTTACGGTAAAAGGCAGCGCGGCCCCCCGGGGCCGGCGTTTACCGGAACCCGGAGAGGCGGTAGGAGAGCGTGAAAGGAAGCGATGTCGTCATTGAGGATGTTTCAAAGGATTTCGGCGATTTTCCGGCGCTGAACAGGGTAAGCCTCAAAATCAACAAGGGGGAATTCTTTTCCCTCCTCGGGCCGTCAGGATGCGGCAAAACGACCCTGCTCAGGATTATCGCGGGATTTGAATCCCCCGATGCGGGAACGGTTACGCTTGAGGGGCGGGACGTGCTGCCCCTGCCGCCGAACCGCCGTCAGGTAAACACGGTGTTTCAAAATTACGCCCTGTTTCCTCATCTTTCGGTCTTTGAAAATGTCGCGTTTTCGCTCCGGCTCAGGAAGCGCCCCAAAGACGAGGTTTTCGAGCAGGTAAACCGGTACCTCCGCCTGGTGCAGCTTGAAGCCCACGCCGGGAAAAAGCCCAACCAGCTTTCCGGCGGGCAGAAACAGCGCGTGGCCATCGCGCGGGCGCTTATCAATGAGCCTGAGGTGCTGCTCCTTGACGAACCCCTTTCCGCGCTGGACGCGAAACTCCGCCAGCACATGCTTATCGAACTGGATCAGATTCACGACAAAATCGGCATCACCTTTATTTATGTTACGCACGATCAGCAGGAGGCGCTTTCGGTTTCCGACCGCATCGCGGTAATGAACCAGGGAGACGTGCTCCAGGTGGGAACCCCGCACGAAATCTACGAAAGCCCCGCCACCGATTTTGTGGCGCGGTTTATCGGCGATACGAATCTTTTTGACGGAACCGTGGCGGCGGTCGCGCGGCTTGAAAAAGAAGATCCGTCCGGCGGGGACGTGTACCTCGCGGAGCTTGACGTTCCCGAACTGGGCCGGATCAAGGTAACCACCGTGGACCGGGTAGAGCCGGGGCGGGAGGTGAGCTTTACCGTCCGGCCCGAAAAGATCGTGATCTCCAAAGAGAAGCCCGCCACGCAGCGGGACGACATCAATTTCTTTACGGGATTTGTGGACGAGCCGATTTATTCGGGCTTCCAGACCAAATTTTATGTAAAGGTGCGGGAAAAAACACTGATCCGGGTGATGAAACAGCACGCGAATTATTCCGACGAGGGGCCCGATATTGTGTGGAAGGACGAAGTGTTCATTTCCTGGAGCGCGGACGACGGGTATATCGTGGAACTTAAAGGCATGACCGCCCCGCCGCCCCCCGCCGAAGGGCAGCCCGTCAACGGGGGGCCGCCCCCTGCCGGAGGGCGGGAATGAGCGGGCCGGCCCGGCGGAATTACGGTCCCCTGTATTCGTCCGCCATGGCTATCTGGCTTACGGTGTTTTTTCTGTTTCCTCTCATCATCATTGTGGTGTATTCATTTATGAAGAAGGGGCTTTACGGCGGCGTTGACATGGGGCGGTTTTCCCTGGACGCGTACCGCGCCCTCGCCAATCCCAGCTTTGCGGTCATTACCGTGCGGACCGTTCTGACGTCGGTTGCGGCCACCTTCATCACAATTCTGGCGGCCATGCCCTGCGGGTATTATATGGCAAAGAGCCGCCATCAAACCATTTTGCTGCTCCTCATTATCATTCCTTTCTGGACCAATTTTCTGATCCGGGTGTTCGCCTGGATGAATATTCTGGGGAATAACGGGTTTATCAATGATTTGCTGCAGCGCATCGGCCTTATACACGATTATATTCCGTTTATGTACAATCAGGGAACGGTAGTTTTGGTGCTGGTGTATATGTATCTGCCCTACGCGATCCTTCCGCTGTACTCCACCATCGACAAGTTTGATTTTTCCCTGCTGGAAGCGGCGCGGGATCTGGGCGCGGGCAAGGCGGCGGCGATGATACGGATTCTGTTTCCCAATATCAGAAGCGGCATTTATACGGCGGTGCTGTTCACGTTCATCCCGATTTTTGGCGCTTACGCGGTGCCCCTGCTCGTGGGCGGCAAGGATTCCTATATGCTGGGCAATGTGGTGGCCGATCAGCTTACCAAGGCCCGGAACTGGCCGCTGGCATCGGCAATTTCCCTCGTGCTCACCGCGGTTACCACCATCGGCATTATCGTGATGCTGATCCTCCAGAAGCGGGACGCGGCGCGGTTCCAGGGCGTCAAAGGCGCGGCGGAACCGGGCGAAGGCGCGCGGCGGGGAGGCGGCGCGTGAAAATAAACCACCGGCATTTTATCACCACGCTCCGGGGCAACAGGCCCGCGGGAGAGGCGGCGCGCCACGCGCGGCGGGCGGCGGCCGCGCGTTCCGCGCGAAAACCGTTTTCCCTTTCCCGGACGGTTTTTTTCATGGCGATTGCCTTTCTCTTTCTCCCGCTTTTTGTGCTGATTCTCTATTCATTTAATTCCTCCCGGGGCATGAACTGGACCGGGTTTTCCCTGGTCTGGTACGGGCGGCTTTTCAGCCGGTCCACGGATCTCTGGCGGGCGTTCTGGAACAGTATTCTTATCGCGTTTACCTCCGCGGGAACGGCAACGGCGCTGGGAACATTCGGCGCGGTGGGGGTAAACTGGTACCGTTTTCGCGTCCGCAACTACATTCAGGTAATTTCCTTCCTGCCGATGATCCTGCCGGAAATTATCGTGGGCGTTTCACTCGCGCTTTTTTTCGCCGGGATAAAAATTCAACTCGGCCTCCTTACCATTTTTATCGCGCACGCCACATTCAACCTGCCCTTCGTGTACCTGATGGTCATGGCCCGGCTCGACGAATTTGACTACTCGATTATCGAGGCGGCCCACGACCTGGGGGCCACCGAACGGGAGGCCCTCTTCAAGGTAACCATCCCCGTCTGTATGCCGGGCATTGTGTCGGGATTTCTGACGGCGGTTACCATTTCCCTTGAGGACTTTGTGATCACCTATTTTGTGTCCGGGCCGGGCTCCACCACGCTGCCGATTTATATTTATTCGGCGATCCGGTTTGGCGTGTCGCCGGTGATCAACGCGCTTTCGGTGGTGATGATCCTGGGAACGGTGCTGCTCGCTTTTTTGCTGCGCAATTTCCTTAAATATATCGCGGCAAAGTAGCACGGGGCGCGGAACCGGAATATGCCCGGCGGAGCGGCGCGATAACCGGCCGGGTTATCAAACAGGTCCATTTTTGGGCGAATGTTGTGTAATAACGCGCGTTATTACACAACTCCGTAAAAAGAGCGTGCCCCGGAGGGGAGGCTCAGCGAAAAAAGGTTTCTGGAGGAAAAACATGAAAAAAAGCCCGCTGTCCGCCGTGGTTGTGTCCGCGGTACTTTCGGTTATGGCGCTTTCGGGTTGTGCGGAAAAACTGCACATTTACAACTGGACCTACTACATTCCCGATTCAGTCTTGAGGAAATTTGAACAGGAATACGACTGCAAGATCGAGTACGATACCTACGCGTCCAACGAGGAACTGTACGCGAAACTTCTCGCCGGGGGCGGACGGTACGATATCGTGGTCCCGTCAGGGGACTACGTTTCGATCATGATCAAGCAGGATATGCTCGCCAGGCTCGATCATTCCCGGTTTGCCAATCTGGGCAATATCGATCCGCTCGTGCTTGAAAAAACGGTGTACGATCCGGACATGGAATACAGCGTGCCCTACTATTTCGGCGCGGCGGGCATCGCGGTAAATACGCGGCGCGTGCCGGATTTTGCCCGGAGCTGGTCCATTTTCAGCCGCGCGGACCTTGCCGGAAAAATGACCATGCTGGACGATATGCGGGAAGTGCTGGGAGACGCGCTCACGCACCTTGGGTATTCGGTAAATACGGTAAATCCCGCGGAAATTACGCGCGCGCGGGATCTTGTCAACAATGTGTGGAAGCCAAATCTTCTCAAGTTTGACGCGGAAGCGGTGGGCAAAGGGTTCGCGAGCGAGGATTTTTGGGTCTCCCAGTGTTACGCGGAAATGATCTTTGAGGAAATTTCTCCCGAACTGCGGGCAAACACGGTTTTCTTTATTCCGCGCGAAGGCGGCCCCGCGTACATCGACAGTATGTGCATGCTCAAAAACGGGCGAAACCCGGACCTGGCCTACCGGTTTATCGACTTTATTCACCGGCCCGATATTTATGCGGAGTTTACCGATTATTTCGGTTTCCCCTCGGCGGTAAATATCCCCGCCCGCGCGCTTAAAGCAGTTCCGCCGTACTACGACGCGGCGGAACTGCTTTCGGTGGAACTCAAGGATGACGTAGGCGAATATTTAAGCCTGTACGATCAGGCATGGCTTTCCATCCGGGTGGGAGAATAAGAGACGTTCCGCGTCCCGCGCGTTCTGGCTGGGGCGCGGAAAATACGGCGGCCCCTCGCGAGGGGCCGCGCGCCTAAAACGACCAGGTAAGCGTTGTTTTTATAAACCCGTTGTCCCGGTACTGGCCCAGTTCGCCGTCCCGGTTTCCGGCGAAAACGCCGCCTGAAAGTTCCAGCGCCGCGTCTCCCCGGGTCCAGACAAGGGCCGGGATCAGATACACATCCCCGTCTTCAATGCCCCACAGGCCCGTTACTTTAAGCTCAAGTTCTTCCCGGAAAAATTTCCGCGACAGGATCGCGGTAAGACGTGTAGCGGTAACACGGCTTCCCGCCTGGGTGTCGATGGCGCGGTTTGGGTCAATGCCGCCGTGGAACAGAATGATGCTTTCGGCGGCCTGGAGATTGAGGTTGATACCCGCGAAGAGATCGTGATCAAAACCCGCGGACCACAGCAGCGCGGGATTGTACACGCCGCCCTCATCGCCGGATAAATCGGACGTAATGTTCGCCGCGAATTCCGCGCGAATATTGAAACCAAGCAGCACCCGGCCATAGTCTACGCCGATATGGTGGTAGCGATTGTACGCAACGGCAACAAGATCGCCGGGGTTTGTTACGGCCGTAATACTGCCCACTATGCTCCCCACTGCCGTTGTGTTACCGGCTTTTATCGCGTCGTTCAGTTCTTTTGCATAGCGAACCGTAACCGCGGGCCGGTTGAGGACGCCGGTATAATATTGCAGACCGAAATCATTTGACGCAATGGAAGCGGTAAAGCGCAGCCCCGCCTGAAAATAAGCAAGTGTTTTGAGGCGTTCGGGATTGAGGTCAATATCGCCGGGAGTAACCGGGGGAAGCGAGGGGAGGCTACCCGCAGGAACGAGCGCGGCAAAATCGCTCATCATCCGGGCGGGAAGCGCGGTTATTTCCAGCGGCGCCCAGCGCCCGTCCGCGGCGAATTGTGTGCCCTGGAACCACGGCACGAACACGGCCTCCAGCCGCGTAAAATTCCCGGTGTCAAAAACAGCCC
Organism: Spirochaetaceae bacterium; assembly: GCA_031280705.1. Lineage (GTDB taxonomy): Bacteria > Spirochaetota > Spirochaetia > Treponematales > Breznakiellaceae > JAISQV01. The sequence goes on along the minus strand of JAITGJ010000052.1, from coordinate 16,032 downwards.
GCACCAGGGGCCGGGCAATTTTGACGGCAAGCGGATCGGACAGGACGGAAAGGTCCGTGTAATCAAGCGGGTTGATCACGTCGAGGGGGCCAAAACTGTCCGCGCGCCCCCAGGCAAGTTTCCGCACGCCTCCCTCAACGGTAAGGGGGCCGTAAAAGGCGCGGACATACGCCTCGTCAATCGACAGTATTTCCGCCGGGGTTGAGAGCCTCGGGCGGAGCAGCAGGTTAATAAATCCTTCGGCGCGGGAGCCGGACGCGCTGAAATTGAGTTTGGCATCCGCGATATCGCCCAGGGCGGCGCTGCCCGGCGCGTCAAAATCATCCACAAAAAACGTAAGGCCCCCCGAAACAGAGCCTCCCACCCGCACGCCGTTTTCGCCGCCCGCCGGGGGCTCCGCTTCGGGGAACGCGCTGTCAAAACCAAAACCCTGCGCAAAAACGGCGGAAAGGGGGAGCAGGACCACCGCGCCAATCAACAGTAATTTCTTCATCGGGCCCTCCCCGTTTCAAGGTACGCGGTAGTAAATACGCTGTCGGGAATGGCGTCATCGTACCTGATTATCTCCACCACAAGCTCCGTGGAAGTTCCCTCCGCCAGCGTGCTTACTGTGGTACTGTGTACGGTAAGCCGTCCCTGTACGTCCCGGTAGCTTCCCATTTCGATGGTTTTTATCTGCACGTTACGGCGGTTAAAAAGTTCCAGTTTGTACACCACATTTGTTTCCCGGTCGATCCACTGGATCATCCGGGAATACTGATAGCCGGAATCTTTGGGCGTTGACTCAATAACATAACAGGCCCTGCCGTTGAGGGCTTCTTCCCGGAGCAGACGGTGAACATCCAGGTCCGTATCGCGGGAAGTGGAAGCGATATCGTCATAGCTGAAATCGGTGCCCATAAAACTGCCGGAACCTTCCGACGCGGCGATGCGGCGCACCTTGCCGAGCGACGGAAGGAAAATCCACTGGTCGTTTCCGCCCGACGCGTTTTGCATGGTAAGGAAGCGCGTTCCCCGCACGCCCGCGGGCTGCTGAAATACGATAACCGCGCGGCTGCCGTTCGGGCCGTCCTTCGCGTATTGATCGAGGAGCCGTTCCGTTACGCTTCCGTCCCGCGCGCGTATTACCATCCGCGCGCGCGTAGAAACCGTGTCCGCGTTGACGCGGTTCCGGGAAGCGCGTACCAGCGCCTCCGCGTCCTCCGCGGACAGCGGAAGTGCGGCGGACAGCGCCAGAAAAAACAGTATTTTTTTCATGATTGCCTCCATGCCGGTCCGTCCCTAACCGGACGCCCCGGCGAATTTTGGTTTGATTACTGTCAAAAGGACAGGAATCACCGTAAGGCTTACCAGCGCGCTCGTACCCATGGTGAGCGCCACCAGAAGCCCAAGGTTTGCAAGAATGTTGAAGTGGGACAGCAAAAGCACCGCGAAACCGGCTCCCACCGAGGCGGCGTTGATAAAAATCGCCTTGCCGGCAACGGCAAAGGTGCGGTGCAGAAAATTCCCCGTACCGCCTGACGCGCGGAATGCCCGCCGGTACGCTTCAAGGTAGTGAATCGTGTAGTCAATGCCGATGCCGACAGAAACACTGGCGACCATCGCGGTGCCCAAATTCAGTTTTATTCCCGCAAATCCCATAACCGCAAAATTGATCAGGATGGAAACCGAAAGCGGGAAAACGCCGATAAAGCCCGCGATAAGGGATTTATTTGACGCCGCCACAATGATAAACACCACGGCAAGGGAAATAAGCACCGAAACAAGCTGCGCGTCAACCACAAGCCGGTTAAGGGAGCCTTCCACGAGGGCGCTTCCCCCAATGGTGATCCGCACATCGTCCGGAAACCGCGCGGCACAGTACGCGCGTATTTTTTCCACGGCGGCATCGGTATCAAGCTGGCCCACCGTGCGCAGTTGTATGGTTGATTTGATCGCGGCCGGCTCCAGGGGATCATTCGCGTAGGAATTGATGTCGCCCGAAAGAAGCACCAGATAGTTTGAAACCAGGCGCTGAAGGTCAGAAGCGGTGCGCTTCCCGTACCGCGCGGGATCCGAAGGAATTTCGTAATAGGCGGCGCCGTCCCGGTTTACAAGGCGTTCCAGATTCCGCACCAGCGCGTTTGCGCTCATGCCGTTTTCCGTTCCCGTGGCGCGTTCAAGGAGCGTAAACAGTTCCTCCCCGGTATAGGCGCGGTTCCACCGTTCGCCGTCTGTTTCTCCCGGAGAAACGCCGGCGCGGTCCGGCGCGTCATCAAAACCGCCGAAACCAAAACCGCCGGCGGCTTCATCGCCCGGAGAAAAACCAAAACCAAAATCACTGCCGGCCTCATCACCGGAGGAAAAACCAAAATCACCGTCTTCGCCGCCTGAGTCAGCGGCCGGCGCGGCGCGGAGGCCGGCGGGGCTTTCATCGGCGTTGAACACCTGGTTGATCCGCTTAATCAGATCCGTAAACCCCATCACCTTGCCGATTTCCGCCACCCGCGCGGGAAGTATGGTGGCAAGCCCGTCCATGGCGGAAAGCGTATCCGGGCGGAGTATAATTTCCGCGCTGTCCGCTTCGGCCACGACACTTATCACTTTGGAGCCGCCGAACTGTTCACGAATAAACTGATCGGAACGGTAGATATCCGTGTCGCGGCGAAAATACTCAACCATCACATTGTCGATGATCACTTTGGTAAGCCCGTAAATGGAACAGAGCAGCACCACGGCGGTAAGAAAAAGCACGAAACGCTTTTTTTGCGCGATGGCGGTAAACGCGCCGGCGATGGCTTCGCTCAGGGGATCGGCTTTGGCCGCCGCGTCCGGCATCCGCGCATTTCGCTTTTTTTCCGGCGGCGGCCCCCGGAGCAGCAGGAGCGCGGGGATCAGGGTTACCGCCACGGCAAACGACGCCAGTACGCCGAAACTCGCAAAAAAGCCGAATTCCCTGATGGGCAGTACGCGCGTAAAACAAAACGACACAAACCCGGCAAAGGTTGTTATCGCGGCGAGAAATACCGGTTGTCCGATTTTTGCCAGAAGCGCAAAAATCAGTTCCCGGTGCGCCTCCCTGCTTAACGCCCGCCCGTCCGACTGTAGGGCGTTCGCCTGCAAGGCGCTCGCGTAGTGGGTTACCACATGGATCCCGTAGGCGCTCCCCACCGCGACAAGGATCACCGGCAGCACGGTTGACATAATGGAAAGTTTTACGCCGAAAAGCGGCATCGCGCCGATGGCCCATATCGCGGCGATTACCACGGTAAGAAGCGGCAGAAGTACCGCGGAAAGCCGCCGGAACGAGAGGAACAGCACCACCAGCACCACGATAAGTACCAGCGGCACAAGCAGGCGGAGGTCCGCGCTTACCGCTTCGTTAACGGTCGCGCTGAGAACGGGAATGCCCGTTACATATACCGCCGCGTGGTCCGCAAACATTTCGCGGGCCAGGTCCCGGATGCCGATAAAACTGTCGATGGATTCCTGTTTTCCCGCGTCCTCGGCGGAAATGGTAAGGGTTACCAGAATTTGTGTGGCGGAAAAATCATCGGAAACGAGGGCCCGCGCGTACATGTCCCACGACCGGATCCGCCGCCTGAGTTCCTCCGTCTCATCGTCCCGTCCGGAAAATTCCCCGGCCAGCAGTTTTTCTACCACAATGGCGTCGCCGTCAGATCGAATATAGTCGGCGTTTACCAGAGAGTTCACTTTGGAAACAACGGGATTTTCTTCCACGCGCTCCACATATTCCTGGATAAGATGGAGAAACGGCGCGTCAAATACCGTACCATAGGCGCGTTCCAGGGCGACAAGCACAAAGAGCGAGCTTCCGAACGTATCATCAATGTACCGCGAAACAATAAGCGCCGGGTCACTGTCCGGGACAAAGCGCATATTGTTGTTGTCCAGTTCCGCGCGGGGAAGCTGTGCGGCGAAAAATACGGTGATGACGCCAATCACGATAACGATCAGCGCCGGATAGCGGAAAAATTTTTTCATCATCCCGTCGAATCTAGTTGAAATGGAAAAAGACATCAAGGGGTATCCTTATGCCGGAGCGGACAAAACGCGGATCCCGCTGCGGGCAGCGCCGGACCGGGGCGGTTTCCCCGGAGACTCCCCGGCAGGGGTCAACGCGGGAACGGCGTACAGCCCTGCCCGTTTGCCCGGTGCTGCCGGGCGCATTTATTCGCCGGGGGGGGGGGGGTAATGATAGAGCAGTATTGAGCCAATAACATAGGTTAAGGATAGCGCCGCACCGGGAACATGTCAAGCGAATAGCCGGAGCCGGTATGCAAAAAAACGCGCCTTTGGCCCCGTACCCGCGCGCGGCCGGGCAAGCGCGCCGTCCGGCCGCCGGTCCGGCACGGGCCGCGCCTTAACCCATCGGCATAAACGGTTCATCCGGGGCTTGATCCCGGCGGAGGGCTGCGCTAAGCTTGCAATAATCATACGAAAGCAAGGAGTTTTTTTATGGCAAAAGGTTTGTTTAACGGTAAAACGCACCTGTATCAACTCGTCTTTATTTTAATCATCCTTTACGGGGTAAGTTCCGTAAATGTACTTGTGCTGGCCCTCGGCATCATCCCCCTGATTCCGGGTATGTTCCTCAGCCAGCCCATGATGATAGGCTTTTCGCTCATTTCGTTTGCCCTGGCGGTGTTCGTGAGCGCCTATCATTTGAGCAATATGCTGCAGCAAAAAAAACGGCGGACGGATGAGCCTGTTTCCCAGGACGGCCATCACTGGTTCAACAGCAAAACATCCATCGCGCGGATCATCTTTGTCATGCTCATCCTTTACGGCGCCGGTTCGGTAGGCGTAGTGTTGGCGGCCCTCGGCATCCTCCCGCCCTATAGTCAGGACAGCGCCCTTAACCCCTATGTCCTGGCGGTATTTTCCATTGCCTCTTTTGTGGTAACCGTGATTGTCAGCGCCTACCATTTGAGCACCCTCCTCAGACGGCGGAAACGGAAAGACGACTTTCAGGAATCCACCCGCCACGCGGCCGCAAGCTAAAAGCGGGCCGCCCTTTTCCCGCGTACCGCCCCGGCGGCGCGCGGGAAAATATCCGGCGTTTTCACCGCGTAACGGCGGCGGCGTCAAACTTTTCATAATTGCTATTTGCTCATACGGCCGGTTGCTTGGCGGACAAACCGTGCGTTTTCGCGGCTCACGGGCTGCCCCGCGTGCGGTAAAACCCCGGCGCTCTACCGGACAACCGGCGGAGGAGCGGGACCGGGGATCGGCGCCGCTATTCTTTCCGATTGCATAAAGAAACGGAAATCCCTATACTCGACACCATTACGTCAATGGCAAAACCCGGTTACGCGCGGCCCCGGAGCCGGCCGTACCCGTTCCCGCCCCGGGCGGCGGAGAGGAGTGTATATGCGGGAAGGAGACGCCCGGCCGCGCCGGGGACTGTACCGGCGGGAAGACGAGCATGATTCCTGCGGCATCGGATTTGTCGCGCACACCGGCGGGCGGGCCTCGCACGATATTCTCAGACGGGGACTCTTGGTCCTTGAACGGATGGAGCACCGGGGCGCGGAAAGCGCGGACAACAAAACCGGCGACGGTTCCGGGGTATTGCTCCAGATTCCCCATGATTTTTACCGGACGCTGATCCCCGCCCTCGGCGAACGGGGATCCTACGGCACGGGCCTTGTGTTTACGCCCCCCCCGGACACATCCGGCACGGATTATGCGTCCCTCATGCAGAACCATGCCGACGAAGCGGCCCGCAGCCTCGGCCTTTCCGTTATCGCGTGGCGGGACGTGCCCACAAACGGTTCGGGTATCGGCGCCATCGCGGCGGGAACGCAGCCCCTCGTCCGGCAAATTTTTCTCGCCCCGGAGGACGGCGCGGCCCCGCTGCCCGGCCTTGAGGCGCGGCTCTATATCTTCCGTAAAAAACTGGAAAAACGGTTCCGCGCCGATCCCGCGTTCACGGGGGCAGAGGCCGAACCCTATCTCCCGTCCCTTTCCTCAAAAACCATCGTATACAAGGGAATGCTTATGCCCGGACAACTCCGGGAATTCTACCCCGAACTGGAAGACAAAGCGATGACCACGGCTGTCGCGCTCGTCCACTCCCGCTTTTCAACCAATACCTTCCCCGACTGGCCCCTGGCCCAGCCTTTTCGCCTAGTGGCCCACAACGGCGAAATCAACACCATCCGGGGAAACCGGTTCTGGATGGCGGCCCGGGAAGCGCTCTTCGCGCACCCGGAACTGGGTCCCCACTTTGAAGATATTTTGCCCGCGCTGGAAACGGGCCGGAGCGATTCGGCCAGCTTTGACAACGCGCTGGAACTCCTCGTCATGGCGGGGCGAAGCCTCCCGCACGCCTTGATGATGCTGATCCCCGAAGCGTGGAACGGCCGGAACCCCATCCCGCCGGAACTGAAAGCGTTTTATGAGTATCACGCCTGCATGATGGAACCGTGGGACGGCCCCGCCTCGATGGTGTTTTGCGACGGCCGCTATGTGGGCGGCACGCTCGACCGGAACGGCCTCCGGCCCTCGCGCTATACCGTAACCACGGACGGCTTTATCGTCATGGCGTCGGAGACCGGCGTACAGGAGATAAAGAGCGAAGATGTGGCGTACAAGGGCCGCCTGCTGCCGGGAAAACTCCTCCTTGTGGACCTGGAAGAAGGGCGGATCATTTCCGATGAAGAGGCCAAGCGGGAAGTTACCCGCGCGCGGCCCTACGGCGAATGGGTGCGGAAAAATGTTGTTACGCTGGAACAGGGCCCGTCCGCCGGGAGCGGGCAGAAAAGCCCCCCGGAACGGAGCGCGGCGGCGATCCACTTTATGGAGCGGGCCGCGGGCTATACCCGTGAAGATACCGAACGGATCCTCCTTCCCATGGCGGAATCGGGGCAGGAGCCCACCAGTTCCATGGGTACGGACACTCCCCTCGCGGTCTTTTCCGAAAAACCCCAGCGGGTGTACGCCTACTTCAAACAAATTTTTGCCCAGGTAACCAACCCGCCTATCGACTCGATCCGGGAAGATATGGTAATGACCCTGACCAGTTTTGTGGGACCGCAGGCCAATCTTCTGGAAGCGGGCGAAGAAAACTGCCGCCGGATCAAGGTGCTTTCCCCAATTATGACGGACGGCGACCGTGAGCGGCTCGTAACACTCGCGCCGGGCCGGTATACGGCCCGCGTCCTTGACGCCACGTTCACGGTAACATCTCCCGGCGGGAAGGCTTCCGGCGCGCTCGAAGGCGCGCTTGACGGTCTGGTAAACCGCGCCATTGCCGCCGTGCGGGACGGCGCGGGCCTCATCGTTCTGTCGGACCGGGCCGCCCTCGACCCGGAAGCGGGACGCGCCGCTATCCCGGCCCTGCTTGCGATGGGGGCGGTACATCACGCGCTGATCCGCGCGGGGAGCCGGATGAAGGCGTCCCTGATCGCCGATACGTCCGAACCAAGAGAGATCATGCACTTTGCCCTGCTCTTCGGGTACGGCGCGGACCTCGTGGTTCCCTACGGCGCGCTTGAATCCATCGGCCTGCTTTGCCGCGCCGGGGACGGGGCGCGCCTTGCCTCCCGCGCGGACGCGGAGAACCATTACCTCAAGGGACTCCAGAAGGCAATGCTCAAGGTTATTTCCAAAATGGGCACCAGCACGCTCCGCTCCTACCGGGGAGCGCAGATATTTGAAGCCGTGGGACTCGCGGACGAAGTAATCGAGACATGCTTCCGGGGAACGGTGAGCCGTATCGGCGGCGCGTCTTTTGCGGAACTTGAGGAAGAAACCCTGGCCCGCTGGCGCGAGGCAAAGGCCGCCTGGGAACGGACCGGCGGCGATGACGGCCCGCTGGACGCGCTCCTCGCCGGGGACGGGCAGTATCGCTGGCGGAAAGACGGGGAAAAACACGCCTGGAATCCGGAGACGATTTATCTGCTCCAGTGGTCCGTCCGCACGGGGGACTACGGCAAATTCAAGCAATTTTCCGCGCTGGCCAACGAACTTAACGCCGCCCCCCACGTGATCCGGGGACTGCTCGACTTTGCCGCGCCGCTTTCCGTGCCCGGAGGCCCCGCGGGTCCCGTTCCGCTTGACCAGGTGGAAAGCGTGGAAGCAATTATGAAACGGTTTACCACCGGGGCGATGAGTTTTGGCTCCATCTCCCGGGAAGCCCATGAAACCATCGCCCGCGCCATGAACTCGATACAGGGCCGTTCCAACTCCGGGGAGGGCGGCGAAAATCCCGACCGGTTCCCCGTGCGGAGCGACGGTTCCTGGCTCCGGAGCGCCATCAAGCAGGTGGCCTCCGCCCGGTTCGGCGTTACCAGCGAATATCTGGCCAACGCGGTGGAATTGCAGATCAAAATCGCGCAGGGGGCCAAACCCGGCGAAGGCGGGCAGCTTCCCGGCCACAAGGTTGACGCGCACATTGCCAAAACCCGGTACGCCACCCCCGGCGTAACCCTGATAAGCCCGCCGCCCCATCACGATATTTACTCCATTGAAGACCTGGCGGAACTTATCTTCGACCTTAAAAACGCCAATCCAGAGGCGCGGATCAGCGTCAAACTTGTTTCCGAAAGCGGCGTGGGCACGGTCGCGGCGGGCGTGGCAAAGGCCCACGCGGACAATATCCTTATATCGGGCTATGACGGCGGCACCGGCGCAAGCCCCCTGTCCAGTATCCGCCACGCGGGACTGCCGTGGGAGCTGGGCCTTTCGGAAACCCACCAGGTACTGATGCGGAACGGCCTGCGCGGGCGAGTGCGGCTCCAGACGGATGGACAGCTTAAAACCGGGCGGGACATCGTGATCGCGGGGATGCTTGGCGCGGAAGAATTCGGTTTCGGTACGGCGGCGCTCATCGTGCTGGGCTGCGTCATGATGCGGAAATGCCACGAAAACACCTGCCCCATGGGAATTGCCACCCAGGACCCGGAACTGCGCGGGCGCTTTCAGGGAAAAGCGGAATATCTGGTCAACTTTTTCCGGTTTCTGGCCGCCGAAGTACGGGAAATCATGGCGTCGCTGGGATTCAGGACGTTTGACGAACTGGTGGGGCGGAGCGAATTCCTCGTGGAGCGGAAGAGCGGCAAGCCCAAGGTCCGGGGCGTTGATCTAAGCGCCATCCTCCACCGGGAGGAAGGCTTCCGGGACATTCCCGGCGGGGACGCGCGCTGCTGCGTGGAAAACCAGGTCCACAAAATACAGAATGTCCTGGACCGGAAACTTATTGAGGAAGCCCTCTCCGCCCTGGACCGGAAAATTCCCATTACGGTAAAGCTTCCCGTCAAAAACACGGACCGGGCCGTGGGCGCGATGCTTTCTTTTGAGGTAAGCAAGCGGTTTGGCGGGCAGGGTCTCCCGGAAAACTTTGTTACCGTGGACTTTACCGGTTCCGCGGGGCAGAGTTTCGGGGCCTTTCTGGCCCGGGGCATCACGTTCCGCCTTTCCGGGGACGCCAACGACTATGTGGCCAAGGGTCTTTCGGGAGGCCGTATCGTGGTGGCCCCGCCGCCGGGATCTTCCTTCAAATCCTGGGAGAATATCATTATCGGGAACACCGTCCTGTACGGCGCTACGTCGGGGACCCTCTACGCGGCGGGCGTCGCGGGGGAACGCTTTGCCGTGCGGAATTCCGGGGCCGTTGCCGTGGTGGAAGGCACGGGGGACCACTGCGCCGAATATATGACCGGGGGCCGCGTGATCGTGCTGGGCAAAGTGGGGCGGAATTTCGCCGCCGGTATGTCCGGCGGCATTGCCTATGTCCTTGACGCCGCGGGCGGCTTTGAATACTTCCTCAACCGGGGAATGGTGGAACTTTCCGGGCTTGAAACTGAAGAAGACGAACAATTTGTAAAAGAGCAGATTGAACAGCACGTCTACTGGACCAATTCCGCCTACGCGCGCGGCATTCTCTACGGCTGGGAAGAAAACCGCGGCCGGTTTATCAAGGTGCTGCCGGTGGAATACAAAAAGGCGCTCCAGGAAATGAAGCTGGCCGAACTGGACCGGAAAGTCTACGAGATCCGTCTCCGGGAAGAAATCGACGTAAAGACCTGAGCCGCGGCCGGGAGACGGCCCACGGCACGGGCGGCGGCGTTTTCCCGCAAACGGCCCCGCAATGAGGGGCCGTCCTCCCTCCCCTCCCCCACCCCGCAAGAACGCCGGTGAAATTCCAACAAGGCTCCTCTATAGAAGCCAATAAGGCTCTCAGAGAGAAGCTAATAAGGCTTTTTATTGAAAACCAACAAGGAAGAGTATCATCTTCCAACAAGGAAGAACATCATCTCCCAACAAGGGAGAGCATTCTCTCCCAACAAGGAAGCGAATCATCTTCCGGCAAGGTTTCCGGATATGGCCGCTCTTCGCAACCGGCCTTCCGCCGCCGGGCGATAACGGCACAGGACCGTTTTTCGGCATATTCTGCATATTATCCCCACATATCCCCAAAAAACCGGCCGCTTTTTGCGTTTTGCGCGGTAACAACGTGGACAACGGCGCGGGCTTCCGCTACTATTGGGAGAGGAAGGGAAATCCCCGCCTGTGTACCAATCCCGAAGCAGACGCAAAAACAGTGTTTTGCCCCTTGCTTCCCCGTTACGAGGAGCCATTATGGTCCGTAAACCGGTTTTTGTTCTTGCGGCGCTGCTGTTGACGGGCGCCGCCCTCTACGCCCAGCTTCCGGATATCGTGTTCGGCGCGGACGCGCTTGAGCATTTTTATTCCCCGGCGCTGGCGGGACAGGGGGCGTTTTCTACCGTGCGCGGCAATGCCCACGCCGCGGCGGTCAATCCCGCCTCCGCGGGAGACGCCCAGCGCATTACCGTGGACACGGGGTACCTGCTCCTTTCCGATTTCGGCAGCGCCCCGCTCGGCCACGCGGTCAACTTCGGCCTCCTCGTGCCCGCCAAGTTCGGCGTATTCGGCGGATCGGCAAACTATCTGTACACGCCCTTTGACTGGCTGCTCAACGCGAGCGGACACCATATCCGGGGCAATCTGTTTTTGGCGAAGGATCTGTATCCGGGCCTCACCGCCGGCCTGGGCTTCAATCTTGGGACCGGCGCGGCGTCAACCATTTCAGGCGACCTGGGTATCCGGTACAATACCGGAAACTGGGGAAAATGGGAAAATATGACGTTCGCCTTCACCATGAAAAGCATGGGAAAAAGCGAATATCCCCAGGCGTTTACGCCGGTCTTTGGGGCGCGAGCCGATATTCTGCACCTGCGCGGGAACGGCGACACGGCGGACCCGCTCGTTGTTTCCGCGATGGCGGATCTCGCCTTCCCCTCACTGCACAACGCGGCGTTCAAAATCGGCGCGGAAGCGGTACTCGCGGAAATGGTAACGCTTACCGTAACGTGGGGCGTCAACGGCGCGGAAAATATCTGGGGCGGCGCGAGCGGCGCGGCCTCCCGCTGGCCGCCGCTTCCGTCCCTCGGCATCGGTCTCAATTTTGTGCTTAAAACCGGCGGGCGGCGGATCATGGGCGGGCGGCTTCCCTCGGACGGCGATGTTACGCTGAATCTGGCCCTGCGCCCGGTTTCCGGCCCGGTTTACGCGCTCGGCGCGGGCGCGACGTGGTTTATCGGCGTTACCGACAAGACGCCGCCTTCCATCACGGTTGATTATCCGGCCGCGGTGTATTTTTCGCCCAATAATGACGGCCTTGCCGATGCGCTTGAGGTTCCCATCAGAATTACCGATCAGCGGTATGTAAACGAATGGGTGTTTGAAATCCGGAACGCGGATGGCGAAGTGGCGCGGACCTACCGGAACAAGGAAGTCCGCCCGGAAGCCTGGCGTTTTAAGGATATTATGCTCCATCTGGTGCAGGTAAAGGCGGGGGTGGAAATTCCCGCGCGCCTGCGCTGGGACGGGACGCTGGATTCCGGGGAACTGGCCCCGGACGAGACCTACACCTTTACCGTTACCGCCGCGGACGACAACGGCAACCGCGTAACTACCGCATCGTACACGGTAATTCTGGACAATACGCCGCCGCTCATCGAGATAACGCCGGTCGCGGAAAACGCCCGCATCTTTTCTCCCGACGGAGACGGCAGCAAGGATACGCTTACCATTGTTCAGCGCGGTTCGGTTGAGGCGCGCTGGGAGGCCGCCATTGTGGACAATCAGGGCGGCCGGATAAAGACCTTTGTGTTTGAAAACGGCGCGCCGGAAACGATCCTCTGGGACGGTACCGGCGACGATGGGCGCGTTGTTCCGGACGGCGTGTACCGCTACGTGATCAGCGCGGCGGATCAGGCGCTCAACCGTTCCGAAGCGGCGCTTGAGAATATCATTGTCAACACCATACAGCCCGCCGTTACGCTCACTATCGCGGACGCCTTCTTCTCGCCCAACGGGGACGGGGTTAAGGATACGATGATCTTTACCACGGGTATTCCCGTGCGCGAGGGGATCACCGGCTGGGCCTTCGAGGTGCGTGACGGCAAAAATACGGCGCGGCGGACCGTTTCCCCTTCCGCGCCCCTGCCCCCCGCCCGCCTGGAATTTGACGGCACGGATGACGCCGGGACGGCGCTCCCTGAAGGCGCCTATATGGGCGTCCTTTCGGTGCAGTACCGGAACGGATATGCGGCCTCCGCCTCATCTCCCGTCTTTACGCTGGATATTACGCCGCCGGTGGCCTCCGTCAGTATTCCGTATGACGCCTTCTCGCCCAATAACGACGGGAATCAGGATGTGATGATCTTCCTCCAGGAAGGCTCGCCGGAACTGGTCTGGGCCGGTACGGTGCGCGCGGCGGAAAGCGGGGAAACGGCGGTGCGGACCGTCCGGACGGGCGGCGTACCGCCCGCGCGTTTTGAGTGGGACGGCCGGAATGACGGCGGCGCGCTGGCCCCGGACGGCGGCTATACCTACCGCCTCTCCGCCACGGACGCCGCGGGAAACAGCGGCTCGTCAAATACCGTGCGCTTTACGCTGAGTACCGCCGATACGCCGGTATTTATCACCACGGATCTGCGCGCCTTCTCGCCCAATGGCGACGGGGTAAAGGACAGCATTACGGTTCTGCCGCAAATACGGGAGCGGACCGGGATCAGTTCGTACCAAATCGCGATTCTGGCCGCGGACGGCGCCGTTGTCCGTTCCTTTGAGGGGCAGAACCGCACGCCGGAAGCGGTATCCTGGAACGGCAGGGACGCGGGCGGCGCTGTGGCAAGAGACGGCGTCTATACGGCCCGGATTACGGTGCATTACGCCGCGGGAAATCAGCCGGCGGCGGTATCGCAGCCCTTTACCGTGAATACCGCCGCGCCCCGCGCGGAAGTTTCCGCGCCCTACACCGTTTTCTCGCCCAATGGAGACGGGAACCGGGACGCCCTGCCGCTGAATATCAAAACGGAAGGCGATGATGAATGGACCGCGGAAATTACCGGCAGCGGGGGCGCGTTGGTGCGCCGCTGGACCTGGAGCGGGGCGGCCCCGGCCCTGGAGTGGGACGGAAACGATACGGCGGGTAACGCCGTTCCTGACGGGACGTACCGCCTCACGGTAAGCGCCGTCAACGAAGCGGGAAACAGTACGCGGCGGACCATCGACACGATTCAGCTTGACGCCCGCGTTCCGCGTATTTTCCTTACCGCGAGCGATACGGGCATCGCCCCGGGAAAAACCGGCTCACAGCCCATCCGCTTCGGCCTGGTGGCTTCTATCCGGGACGGCATCCAGTCCTGGACGCTCGAACTGAAGCGTGATGCGGGGCCGGCGCTGAGGACATGGCCCGAAAATGCCGCAACGGCGCTGCCCGAAACGATCCTCTGGGACGGGCGCGACGCCGCGGGCGCGGTAACGGAGGGCCGCTATACGCCCGTCCTCACCGTGCACTACATCAAGGGCGACCGGGTAACCGCGGAAGCCCCGCCGGTTATCGTGGATATTTCCGGCCCGGAATTAACCTTCCGCGCAGCGCCGGATTACTTTAGTCCGGACAACGACGGCATTGACGATGAACTGACGATGTTCCTCATCGCGCGGGACGCCTCGCCCATCGCCGCCTGGAGTCTGGAGATCCGCGAGCCGGAACCGCCGAATCAGGTATTTTACCGGATAGAAGGCCGGGGCGCTCCGGCGGAACGGACCCGCTGGGACGGCAGAAGCTCCCGGGGCGAACTGGTACAGTCCGCCTCCGACTATCCGGCTGTTTTCCGCGCCGTGGATGCGCTGGGAAATGAATCGGTGCTGGAGACAAAAATCGGCGTGGACGTACTGGTGATCCGGGAGGGCGACCGCCTGCGGATACAGATTCCCTCAATTGTATTCCGCCCCAGCGCCGCCGATTTTAACGGCCTCCCGCAGGAAACGGTGGACAACAATAACCGGATTTTGCGGCGCATTGCCCAAATCCTCAATAAATTCCGGGATTACCGGGTGGAAGTTGAGGGCCATGCGAACCCCGTTTTGCGGACCGAGGCCGAGGAGCGGGAGGAACTTCAGCCCTTGAGCAATGCGCGGGCGCGCTTTACGGTGGACGCCCTGGCAGGATTCGGCGTGGCGCGGAACCGCCTCCGGTTTACCGGCGCGGGCGGTACGCGGCCCGTGGTGGACCCCGGCGATCAGGCCAACCGGTGGAAAAACCGCCGGGTGGAATTCCTTCTGATCCGTTAAGCGCGCGGCGCGGTTACATACCCCTTCAGGGCGGGGTATGTTGGTTCTCCCGGCGTGGCCGCGCGCCGGGGGCGGCACGGACTTCAAGATTCCCCGCCCGCGTGTCTCATCGTAATAAATAAACAGGACACCCCTTGACAAATTCCGGCAAAATGATTAAATGAAACCGGATGCGTTATGAAAGATGGAACCAAAACCGCTGGACACAATTTTCACTTATTTCTCCTAGAATAGCAGGCTTGGCACGGTTCTCTCTCTTATTCGCAGCCGTTCCTCCGCGTCCCATGCTGATTCCCTGCCGCCCGGAAGCGGCGGCGGACGGGATTCCGCACATGGTGATATTGCGGGCATACAAATGGTATGCGCAACTGGGCTGAACAATATATGGAAAGGCATAAAAGATTCTTGATAAACGCAAAGAATCATGATGCCGTATCTTTAAAGGAAATACAATGAAAAAGCTGGATTATATCAAAATGAACAGCCGGTATTATGTGGAAACTGCCGAAATAGACATACAGCATCAGGAAATAATGAACATGATAAATAATTTTATCGTTCATTGTACCGGAAATAAAAACGAAGAGCGGCATTTTTTTGATAGAATTATGGAAACTCTGATAAATTATTTTGGGGAACATTTTTCGACGGAAGAGAAATTATTAAGCGGAACGGCGTATGAAAAATACGGAGAACACAAGAATGAACATGATACAGTACTGGAAAAATTAAAAACAGTAATGAATGACGTAAAAAACAATCAAAGGGAACTGGATTTATATGATTTAACGGATTACATAAGGGGATGGGCATTGAATCATATACTTGAATATGACAAACCGGCAAAAGAATGTTTTAAGGAAGGGAAAAAGATCCACGCGGAAAGAACGGGATGGAATGGCATAAATCAGTTCCAATTGTACATAACAGGGCCGTCTGGTGCCCCCCCCCCCCCGGCAGCTTTGACGTTTGCGGCTTTGCCATAAACGCCCATGCCCAAGCCGCATAGCGGTTTGGGTGCGCCGCCGTAGAGGGCGCGGCATTTGCAGGCCCGGCGGGGTTTTTCGAAGCCCGGGCCGGCAAAGCATATACCGGCCAGTTATGTGCAATAATTTTTAATTTTTTCAAGGAATATTGACAAAATATTGAAAGAAGGGCAACTCTAAAAACTTCAGTTTTTAGAGATGAACCGCTTAAAAATGCGTGTGTCGCAGCCCATAGGGCGAGAAACCGCAAGGGAACCTCTGAAAACAACCGGTTTTTAGAGGTTCCCAGAATATTATTATAAAATTGCAGACATTAGTGTTCTGTAATTGACATATATAAGAATAAATGATACATTGCATTATGAGCAAAGCAATAGCACCTGAATTAAATGCCGATGATAAAACGCTGATGGAACAGTTGTTAAGAAGCGGG